>JAESSZ010001038.1 GCA_016763875.1 Nannocystaceae bacterium | reverse complement strand
GAAGACGACAACTGCCCACAGGACGCGAACCCCGGGCAAGAGGATTGGGACCACGACGGCCGAGGTTGGGCGTGCGATTTTGATGAGCACGACCTGGACAACGACCACGTGCCCAACGCGGTCGATAATTGTCCGTTCAACGCCAACCCGCATCAAGAAAACTGCAACGCCCTGGCGGAGACGCTTGCGCTGTTCGGGTCCGACGGAAGTGTCACGGGTGACGCCTGCGACCCGGCCCCGTGCGCTACGACCAAAGCCCTGGTCAGTCAGTTCGTTGGGCACTCGCTGAGCCCTGCCGGCAGCGCACACAACCCCTGTCTAAGAGAGTCAGGGCGCACGATCGAGAACGTCTTGGATGTTCGTCCCATGCGAGCCGCCGACTTCAGTCCGGTGACAACCGACGAGCTCGAGGTCTGGTTTTGCCCGTGTGAAGCGTCCGACGCGGAGGCGTGTGCTGATCCCCCGTGGAACTGTGCGCACGAGCACGCTTCCGCGCAGCCCCCCGGCTCGAATTGGCGACGCATCACGTTGGACGCCGCGCAGCCGTTAAGCACCACATACGAGCCCTGGGTCCAACATCCTCAGCCCTCTGAGCTGTACACATGGGACTACGTTTCCGACTACAACGCTTGGGTCATCGAAGAGCAACTGTGGACACCCACGCCGAACTCGGTGCAATTGTATGGTCCCGGAACAGACATGCGTGGAATCCTGCGTGTCGACGACCCGACCACCGAAGGTGCCTACGCCCACTTCTTCGGCTGCGCCGACTGCTCGCTATCGCTCCACTATGTCGCCGACGTACGCCCTGACCGAGCGACTTCGCGGCTGGACTGCATGACGGTCCCCATATCGACGGCACCGCCGTACTGGACGTACTGCCCTGAGTGCATCGACGGATACGAGCTCCCGTACGAGCACCTTTCCTACCCAGCACTGTTCTCCACGGTCGGCGACGATGTGGTGTTGTGGACAAACGAGCAACCGGGCACGGAGCCGACCGGCTACGCCATGGACATCTCCGACACGTTCTCCGCGGAACTGCGGGACGTCATGAACGATGAGCGGTTTCGTATTGTTGCCCCAAGTGAGCCCATCGATTCGGCGTTGCAACCCGGGCAGACCCGCGCCTTCGTGATGACCGCCGATGCCACGACAATGGTCGGCGAGATCGACCTTTCCGAGGAAGGGTTCGAGCTTCGCCACTTTGACGCACAAACTCCGATCTCAGCGCGGTCGGGTCACGCGACGGCCTACAGTTTGGAGGCCGACAGCCTCTTCGTCGCGGGCGGACTTGAGAACGATGGCACGGTTATCCCGGAGCTATGGCAGCGATCGGTTGACGGAGATTGGAGCCGCGTCGATTTGGAGCAGCACTTAGCGCCCGTAGCTGCGCACTCGGCGATGGTGAGCGCGGCGGATCGGCACCTGTGGGTCATCGACCAACGCGGGGACCAGCTCGTCGTCCCGCGGATCAACCCGTCGGGGCAGGGAGGCCAGACGATGCGCCTGACGTCGTTACGAAACGGCCCCGCGCAGGCTTGGTTGCTGCAACGCGCCACCGGCGAGGTGCTCGCGGTCGTCGCTACAGACAGCAGCTACGAGGTGGTCCACCTAGGCTACGACACCAGGTCGGGCCGCTTGGAGGTGGTCGCCTCGGCGCGCGCCGACGGCGAAATCGCAGCCGCACCGATCATCAAGAACGGTACTTTGTCGCTCGGGCTGGCCCATTCCGATGACGTCCGTTCGTGGATCGAACCGACCGACGCGCCCCGGCTGGCCGCGCGTCGACGGTAAACGCTCTGGGCAAGATCGGGCGGCGACGGTTCGTTGTGCACTGAGCGCGGAGTGGACATGAACCACAGGTGCCGGAATCGAACTGGACGGTCTTCCCAAATTCGATGGACTCCGTCTCGCCTGCTGGACACGTAATCGTCTTGGTGCGCACCGTCTCGGCCACACAACCCTCCGCCGCTAAGCCCGGGCGTCACCGTTCAGTGACTCCCGCGCCCCGGCTACTTCTTCGAAGCCGAACTTTGCGCGACGCCGTTGGACCCGTCTGCGTCGCCGGAGCTCTTCGACCCGCTCCCGGACATCTCCGGTGGCGGGGGCACCTGCAGCCGCGGCATCGTCGGGTCTTCGACCACGCTACTCGGAGCACCAGCTATTGGTGGCTCATTCCCGATCGCTTTGAACTCGCCGGTGGGCCCCTTGTTCGACTTGGAGCCCGTGCCCCGACGTGCCGTCGTCGCTGTGCCGCCGGACACGTCTTCACCCGACAGGTCGTCGTCGCCCCATTCGTCGTCGTCAACGGCCTCGACCACGATCCGGGGCCCCTCCAACCGCAGCGAAGAACTCGACGACGAACCCCTGCGATCTGAGACCGTCGTCGGCGTTCCCGCCTCCGTGTGTGCGTCGTGGCTGACGTGAAGCTCGATCATCAGCTCGGTGGACTCGAGGTCTGCGAACGGGTCCTCGTGGTCGGTATCCACGTTGGGCAACCCATCAGGGTCGATACCCGCCCGCATCAACTTCGCACGCTCGCTCGCCACCAGCCGCTCCTGCTCCAGCGCCCGTGTCTGCGCGACCGTCAGTAAGTTGCGGGTGACCTCCAGCTCATCGAGGGTCTCGTCGAGTTGCTCTTTGTGTTTCTCGAGCTGGGCGAGGCTAGCCGCAAGCCGTGCCGCGTTGCGCCCCGAGGCGTCGTCCATCTCCCAGACTCTTTGCTCGGAGGCTTCAAGCAGCGTCAGCAGATGGCCCTGCTCGTCGGCGCGCACGTCGGCCTCAAGCGCCGCGGCTCGGTGACGTCGGACCAGATCGTCTTCGTTCTGGATCGGTTCGCGCTCGCGCTCGATCCGAGCGAGTTGTTCCGCGTGGCGTCGCGTCTGGGCTGCGAGTTGGCCACGCAGTCGCCGCGTTTCGGACGCGGCATCGTCGGGCCAGTTCGCCTCTGCCGCGGACCCGGGCACGATCACCACCCCCGAGTCGTGCCCAAGCGCCTCCTCAAGCTGTTCGTTGGCGTGCGACGCCGCCTCGAGTTCCTGCCGCAGTTTGTAGAGTTCGACCCCACTGGTCTCGCCCGCCGAGACCACGTCGGCAAGCTCCTGATCGCGCTCCCGCAGCCGGTTGCGCATTACGTCGAGCTCTTCCGTTGCGAGTTCCAAGCGCCGCTGAAGGCCGCTGGTCGCGTCATCGCTGTCGCGCCGCGAACGTCGCTGCTCCACTAGCTGGTCCTGAAGGTTGGCGACGGACGCCGCAAGTTGCTCCACCTCGAGCGACTTCACGTCGAGTTCACCCTGTAGACCCGAGGCTTGAGCGTCGCTCTGTTCGACGCAATGACGCAGCGCCTGGAGTTCTTCGCCCGCTTTGGAGAGCTGCTCCTCCCGGCGTTTGACGACCTCTGCGGCTTCGGTCGCACGAGCACGTGCGCGCTCGAACCGAGCCTGGACCTCGCCGAGTTCGCCGACGCGCTCGCTCAGTTGACTGCGCAACTGCGCGATATCGGCGGACTCCGAGTTGACGGTCTCGGCGTCCTGCAGAAGCCGGACGATCTCCTCCTCACGACTGCGGAGCATCGCCACCGCATCAGCGCGCTGGAGTTCTGCGGTGCGGATCTCGGCACTCAGGATCTCGACACGCCCTCGTCCTTCGGTTTCCGCTTCTCGCGCGCGCTCGGCTTGCTCGCGTAGGCGTTCGACATCCGAAGACAAGCGGACTGCCTCGAGCCGTTCCTTCTGTACGTCTTCACGCGTGCTCCAAACCCGGTCCTCGAGCACCCCGATCGCCTCTCCGCGACGGGTGAGTTCCTCACGAAGCCGGTCACGGTCCGAGGCGACCTCGGCGAGCATCCGGCTCTGTTCATCTTGCCGCGCTGCGCTGCGCGTGAGTTCATCAGCCCGGGTTCGCGTCTGGTCCAGGGCCGCCTCTTGGTGGGTGAGGCGCTCACGAACCGCAGCGAGTTCGCCCGTGAGGCGCGAAGCTTCGGCCGTTCGCTCCGCGAGCAGCCCCGACTGCTCTGTAACGCGGCGCCGCGCCTGTTCCAGCTCTGCCTCGACACGCTCCGACAACTGCCGCGCGCCAGCACGCTCCGCGGTCGCGATCTCGACTTGATGCGCGATGGAGTCCCGCTCACGGCCCAGCGCTACGCTACGTTCCTGCAGCTCTCGCCGCCCTTTGTGGGCCACCTCGAAGTCGCGAGCACGGGCCTCGGCACGCTCGCTCACGCGGGCCAACGACTGCTCAAGCGCCTCGACGTTTCCGGTCAGGACACGAATATCGGTGTCGCGCGACTCGAGTTGCTCCTCGAGTTCAGCGAGACGCAGCTCGGGTTCGCTCGGTCCGGAGACCTCGACGACTTCGGGCTCGACTGGCTCTGGCTCGATCGGGGTCGACTCAACTTCGTAAGTGGAGAACTGACGCCGACCAAGATCGGCAACCGAGTCTGGCACCGGTACCAACAGGCACTGTGACCTCAGCGACGACAGCAACTCTGGCGGTGAACGATCGCGAAAAGCGATCGCGAGGTAGTGCGACGCCTCTGGTACCTCATCGAGCAAAGCCTCCTCAAGAGCCACCGTCGGTACACGCTCGTCGTCGACGACCGGTGCCAACGAAACGCCTTGCCATGGGATCTGCGCGACCATGGTCGCTCCGGTGAACACCTCGGCGAGCTCCGCCTCGAGTGCCCAAAAGTCGGCGTCGTCATCGGCGGCCGGCACCCGCGGAACCCAAGCCGCAAACAGGCCACCGCTGCGTAAGGTGCGATGCGCTTCCCGTACGAGCTGCTTACGTACAGCGGGCGTGTAGGTCGCGTAGGGCTCGATGCAGACCACCACGTCGGCGGTGTCGTCCGACAGTGGAAGCCCGGGCACACCGGGCCGGACCTCGAACCCCGGCTCAGCCCACGGGCATTCGCCAACGAGCGTGACACGACGCGCGCCGCTCGCGAGCAGACGCGAGGGTCCTTCGGGTCCCATCGCGCCGACGACGACAACGCGACGACCCGCGACCCACCGACCGACCGTGGCGTACGCGGGAAGGTGGTGCAGACTAGCCAACGGCAAACTGATCATACACCCCGAAGCCGCCGAGGTAACCTTCGCCGACGAGCCAACAACGTAACCCTGGGGAACATTCGTCCGTGGCGAGATCGGGGAAGATCAGCCCTGCCGCTGCCCCTTGGCACCACCTGCGGACACCCTGTTAGACTGCGGCGAGCCAGCGTATGGCAACGCCCGTCAAGTACAAGAAGCCGCGGCGGATCAACCCCGTCAGCGTGACGCTCGCCGCAGTTGTTGCGTTCGTGGCGCTGCTGGCCTGGGAATACGCGCCGCTGTTCATGGTCGAACAGGAGGCTTACCGCGTGCTTGAGAGCTACGGTTCTACGTTCGTTGGCCGCCACACCTTGTACACCGACGATCCCATCGCTCGAGACCGCTTGCGCCTGAAAATGAACGCTGAGCTACGCCTGGCGGGCGTCAGCGATCCCGAGTTGGAGTCGTGGATCGAGATTGAAGGCCGTGAAGTCCGTCTGGGAGTTGTGTACTCCAAGTTCATCGATTGGCCGTTCAACGTCGTCAAGCGAACCGAAGAAGTCTACGAAATTGAGCACACGTTCCTCCTAGACTGATCTTCAGGAGAACGCTCCCGTGCACCATCAGGCCGCGCTCTCACCGCGAGATCACCTCACGCAACAGTTTCCTCCGATCCTGCCCTCCGCAGGGTTGTTTCAGTCCCGGGCGTGGCCTAGGATTCGGGTTCGGCCGCTATGACTGCCCGGCTGATCTTGGTCACTGGAGAGGGTCCCTCCGAGTACCCGCTCTCCGCGTTCAACACGCTAGGACGGCATCCGGACAATACCGTCCAGGTGTTGGATCGCATCGTGTCCAAGGAGCATTGCCGGATCACCCGCAGCGCGAACGGTGAGTACACGCTGCGAGATGTCGGCAGCCTCAACGGCAGCTACGTCAACGGTGAGCGTGTCAGCGAGCAGCAGCTCAACACTGGCGACCAGCTGACGTTGGGAAATACTGTCCTTCGTTTCGAAGACGACGAGCAAAAGGGTAGCGCGCCCGAGTTACGCAACGTCACGATGATGCCTGGCCAGGTGCAAAGCCAGGTGCGAAGCCGGGTCGACGCCGCCACGCATTTCTTGCCGGTCGCCGAAGTCACCGACATCGATGCGCTCAAAGCCGACTACGAGAAACTTCGCGTCGCGCACGAACTTTCCCAGAAGCTCTCGGTCGGCACCGACCTGTCGGAACTGCTGCAGAAGATCATCGACGAGACGTTCGTGTTGATCCCGGCGGACCGTGCGGTGATTCTTCTGGAAGACGAGGAGTCCGGCGAGCTGACCCCGCGCTTCGTTCGGCAGAAACGCGAGGGCGAAGAGATTCGGCTTTCGAGTTCGATCCTCGACGAGGTTCGAAACAACAAGAAGGCGGTGCTGTCGTCTGATGCGATGGTCGACGAACGCTTCAAGGCGGCCAAGAGCATCATCATGCAGGGCATTCGCTCGACGATGTGCGTGCCACTGCTGTTCGGCGACAAGTTGTTGGGGGCCATGCACATGGACTCCATGCCCACGACGAACGCGTTCACAGAGAAGGACTTGCAGTTGTTTCAGGGCATCGCAACGCAAGCCGCGATTGCGATCCAGAACCATCTGCTCGCGAAGAACATCGAGCAGCAGGCGAGTACGCGTGCTCAGTTCGAGCGCTTGCTCTCCCCAAACCTGGTTGACCAGATCGTCACAGGAAAACTCGCGCTGGACCAAGCGGGCACCAACAAAGAGGTCACGATGCTGTTCGCCGACATCCGTGGCTTCACGTCGATGAGCGAGCGGCACGCGCCCGAAGAGATGGTCAAGACGCTCAACGAGTACTTCGAGGTTATGGTCGACGTGCTGTTCAGGCACGGCGGCACGCTGGACAAGTACGTTGGGGACGAGATCATTGGGCTCTTTGGCGCCCCAGTGACGCTGGATGACTCCCCCGGCCGCGCGGTGCGATGCGGGCTTGAGATGCAGATGGCTCTGGAAGAGTTCAACCGCGTCCGTGAGAGCAACGAACTGGAGCCCATCCACGTCGGCATTGGAATCAACACCGGCAACGTGATTGCGGGCGCAATCGGTTCGTCCCGCACCCTGCAGTACACCGTCATCGGAGACGCAGTGAACGTCGCCTCGCGGTTGTGCAGCGTGGCCAAGGCGGGTGAAGTCATCGTCAGCGAGTTCACCAAGGGTCGCGTGGAAGACAAAGTCCTGCTCGACGAGTACGAACCGGTGAAGGTCAAGGGCAAGGCTAAGCCACTCAAGATCTACCGCGCCAAGGGCCTAAGAGAAGACACTCGCGCGACGACGCGTTCGACCCAGGCGATCCCAACTGAGGGGTAGCCGATGCTGAAACTTCCCAGACTCGAATCGCTCGGAGCGTCGTTTTCCGACGACATCGTGCTGGCGCCTGCCGCGGGTGACCCGAATCCCGGGACGTTGCGCGGGCCTACGGCGTTTGGCGACGACGTACCGACGGGGCGCCGACTTTGTGTTCGTGCGCGCCTTACCCCGGACGGAAACCGACTTCATTTTGACTACAGCGACTCGGACGAGCGGACGGATGCTCAGCCGAACATCCGCATAAGCGTTGAGCAAGTCCAACTCGCCACGCTCGCCGGGGTCAACCGGGTGATGGACCGCGCAGCAGACGATCGGGAAACCCTGTCCCGATTCCTTGTGACAACGCAGCCCACGAGCTGGGTTGGTGGGGAGGCTGGCGAGCCGATGTTCGCCGCGTTCGGTATGGCCCGGGTCTATGACGCAGCCTTGGGGGCGATGGCGAACGCCTGGCCGTCGAGAGTCGGCGCCGGATCGTGCTCGCTTGGCGCCATCGTGTCGCTGCGCAGCGGTGAAGATGAGGTTTACGAAGTGCTTGAAGGAGGCGAAGGGGCCACGCCAACCCGCGCGGGTGCGGACAACTGGCCGTGTCCGCTCTCACCACCTTGCCGGGGATCCGCGCCATGGCTGTCGACCGAGGAGTCGACGCGACCGGACACGGGAGGCCTAGGTGCTCGTCGTGGGGGCGACGGGATGCAGCGCGTGTACACAGTGGCGCAAGCCGCGACCGTCACGGTCGCGATCGATCGCGTCACCAACCCGCCGCACGGTATCGACCGTGCAGGGCCTCCACAGCCCGCGGAGTTCTGGATTCGACCCCCGAACGGCGAGCTGCAGCGCGGCACGCCTTGGATCCGACACGAGCTACCGGCTGGAAGCACCGTGATAGTGAAAACGGCAGGCGGGGCCTGACACGGGTTCCCCGGGTGGGGCGTGGACTGGGATCCCGACGCGTTCTAGCCGGCAATTCAGCGATAGCCGCTCGCGCGCAGCGACAGCGACAGCCCAACTGCGATTAACGCCTCCGCGCTGTCGACCAGTCCGTCGATGTCGGATGGCCGCGGCGAGAAGTAGACCTCGATGCTCTCGGCGTCGATGCATACTCCGTCAGCCTCGGCGATGACGGCCGAAAGACCAGGCGGGAGAATCTCGGGAGTCTCGGCCCGACGCCACGCGCCGTGGAAACGCGCATCGATGGGGATCAGCGGGTGAACCGTCAGTGCCGTCGCCAGTAACTCACCGCGAGTGTCCCAGCGCATCTCGACACAGAACGGGACCTCGGCGCGCACGCCACGAATATCCATGGCCGCGCTTCGGAGGGTTCCGCCCAACGCTCGAGCGACACGCGCAAACCCCTTCTCAAGGTCGACCACGGCCACGGGAGCGGGAAGGTCGGCCCGGACATCGATGAGCGCTTGGACAAACGCCGCCGTCGCCTGGGCAAACACGGTGAGTGATTCGAGTCGCGTCCCGGCGTCGTCCTGTGACCAGCGGAGGCGAGCATCGGAGGCCTCTAGCAAACTCAGGGTCGCGCCGAGGGCGTCCGTCGCCGCGGCGATGCGCTCGGAGTGTCTCGCGTCGCGGCACCGCAAGCGGCCGTTGTCCGCGTGCAGTCCGATGTTGACCTCGGGGAGGGTGGCCTCGGCCACAAGCATGACCCCTTTCCGTGAGCGATGCTGCCGCCGCACCGCAACTGCCGCCCCGTCGATGAGCCGTACGAGTTGATCGCCCTCGTAGCTGAATCCGACGGCGCGCGCCGCTGCCCGCCAGACCTTCGCCAGGCGATCGGACCCCACCGCCAGGGGTGAAGCTTCGATCTCTTCGGAGTCAGCGCGCACACGCAGTGCTCGGACTTCGAGTGGCACCCACTGCACCGGGTTGCGAGCCCACGCAACATCGACCTCGACCTCGAGTTTCCACTCCAGCGAAGTTCGATGGATGGAAAACCCAGGCGTCAGCGCGGCGGGCAGCCTCAACCGGAACGGCACTGCCTTATTCTCCTCGAGACCCTCGAGGGACTTCGCCCAGCGTACGGGACGGTCGAGGGTTGAGTAGCCCCGCTGCTTTTCCACGGCGACGAGTGCGAACCGCAGCTCCCGATAGCGATTGCTGGCGACGTTGGCCAGCGCCACGTGCCCGGTGATATGGCCCCCGGGCTCAATCGTCGTCGAGGCGAGGGACAACTCCGAGTAGGGACCGCGCCCCTGCGGGCCAGCCATGTCGGACACAAATATCCGCGGAGGCGCCAGTTCAGCTGCGCCCTGCCCCGCTACGTTGAGCGAGAAGTCCGTCCGGGCGTCCGGCCACCACGGGATGTCGACATGAACGCGACCCGTCCAACTGATGATCAGCGAACGTCCGGCGTAGGTACCGGGCATCGCGGCCGCCAACGCAACCACGGCTTCGTACTCGTGGTCCCCAGCTTCGAGCAGTGAACGACCGCGCACAAGTACCGCGGAATAGCGCGTCAGGGGGGTCCCTCGTACCAACCCCTTGTTGCCCGCGTACCCGGTGACCGGCAGTGCGCTGACTTCGAGCTCGAACGTGACCTCGTCGACTTCGATCGGCGAGGCGCAATGCAGCGTCACGTAGAAGCGAGACGACCGGCCAACCGAGACAACCTTTGGACCCCTCAGCGTAACTTCAGGACGGCGCTTGAACAGACTCATCGCACCCCATAACGCCGTGCCCATCGTCGCGCCCCGGGCCTGAGCGCAACGATGGCTACCGCTCAGCTAACCTGCAGACCCACCGCTCGACGCGCGGTGAAGTAGTCCTCGCTGATCGAGTAGAGCACCAGCTCCTTGATCTTGTCGCGCGGTGACATTGCGCTGCCCAATAGCCCCTGCTCTTGCGAGATCATCTGACCCGCGATGCGAAGGTCGCCACACATCAGGAGTCCAACGCGGTACGCAGTGAGCTCCGAGGCCGCGGCCCAGCGCTTCACGTCCGTTGAACCTCCAGCGTCGACGAACTTCTGAATCAGGCTACGAAGCTGATCCACCGCGGCGGGCTGCATGCGTCCCATGATCTCGCGCGAGATCTGGTCCAGCGCCGCCACATCGCCTTGGACGGGCATCCCCACCCCACGCAGACAGGCCATGAAAACCTGCTTGAGCGCCTGCGGCGACCGGTCAAGGGCCACGTAGCAGTAGTGCGGGAGGTAGAGCTCCATCATGTAGCGCGCGAGTGCGAACGCCAGATGTTGCTCGGTCTTGCCGCGCAGCAGATTCTGGAACACGACAAGCGACGGATGAATCGCATTGTCCCGCTTGATGTTCATCAACGTCAGGTCGCCCGGATCGTTGGGCCGGAGGTACACGTCGGGCGTCGCGACGTTGAGGACGTCCTTGATGTACTTGCACATGCGCGAGAACAGCGACGGATCCACCTGGACGTCGATGCGCTCGTTGATGTTGATCGTGGCGGGCAGGTCTACCGCGCGCCAAGCAGCCACGGCAGGACCGATGAGACCCAAGATCCCCGTCAGGTACAGGTCCTGGTCGGGGTGGAACACGTGACGACGCAACGTGTCCTCGGACAACCGCTGGCGCGCCATCACGAAGTCAGGCCGTCGGTACTGGTTGAAGTACGACTCCTCGGTCGGTGTCGCCTTCTTTAGGAAGTTGAGCACCGCAGCGACGCAGTACGCACGGTCCACGCGCTTGGCGTTGCTGTAGATGTTGAACAGCGCGTGGTAGCTCTCGTACCGGAACGGTTCGTTCGCGATGAGGATTTGGTGCTCGCGCACCGCGGCCTCCACGTGCTCGATCGGGTCGTCGGCGAGCAACCGCTCGTACAACTCCGCAAACTTCAGGTGTCGGTCGATGTTGCCTGGATCGAGCTTGGCT
>JAESSZ010001037.1 GCA_016763875.1 Nannocystaceae bacterium | reverse complement strand
GTGGCCACCGGCCTCGGCGTCTATATCCTGTCCACGTCCAAGGGCGTGGTCACCGATCGGGAGGCCCGCGCGCTCGGCGTCGGCGGCGAGGTCCTCTGCGAGATTTTCTAGTGCATCTTCGAGGCTCGCCGTGCCCGTGTCGCCGAGGTGGGGGAACACGAGGGCCATCGCGCGTGGGTATCCGCCGAGCACGTGCCTGAGCGCTGACACGTGCGCAAGCCCAGCGTCCGTGCGGAGTTCGTTTGCGAGGGCCTCCTTGCCCGTTTGTACTGCGAGCGCGACCAGCATTTCGCGGCAGCAGTCCGAGTTCATGGGAGAGAGGCGGTGCTCGACGAAAGTCCCAAAGAATGGCTCCGACTCCTTCGCGAACGCTGGCACCAGCTCGCGCGCACTGGCGACAATCGACCAGTTGCGCCGCGTCTGAAGAATGCGTCGAAGCTGTTTCTGGCCGCGCGGCCCAATCGCTGCAAGGGCGGTATCGAAATTTTCCGCCACGAGCACCAACGGCCGTCCACCCGTTGCCGCGTGGATCATGGCCGAAGCCTGGTCGGGGCCATCCTCGTCGGAGGCCGCGAGCACCGCACGTTGCTGCCTGAACTCGCCAGGCTCGAGCAAGGGCTCGAGCACTTGCGCAAGAAGGTGCAGCAGCGAGCTGGGGTTGAACTCTTCCGGCAGCGCGACGAGGGTCGCGGCATCTCCGAGGCGTCCGCGCAGTGCGTGCTCGACGAGTCCGACCAGATGACTCTTTCCAGCACCGCGCGGGCCCAAAACGAGATCGAAGCGGCCGTGTCCGGCTGCGACGGCGTCGACCACCGTGGTCACGAGTCGGCCGAGCAGCTCGTCGCGGCACACAGTCCGAGCCACCAGCGCCTCCGGCAACTCCGACCGGGGGGAGAACTTCGACGGGCGCGCGCTCATGCCAACAGCCGGTCCTTGACCCAATAGCGGCGGACGAAGTCGAGAGCAAAACGCGCGTGCCGGTTTTCGAAGTGGAGATAGTCGTCGTCGCGCAGATCTCGGAGCACGTCGACGAGCGCTTTGACCTCGACATCGAGCGTGGCCGCGATCGCATCGACGTGCAGCCCGGACTCGTGGACGGCGACGGCGTCGAGGACCGACACGGCGAGTTCCGCGTACTCGCCGTAGTAGCGCTGCAAGCGTTCGGCGTAGTGCCCAAGATCGAGCACACTTGGGGGGGCGAGAAGATCCTCGAGTTCGGTCTCGATCTCCGCGGGCGTAACGGACATCCGACCGCGCAGACGATCGACCAGATGTTGGACCACGAATGGGTGCCCCTCCGACGCCGACGTCACCGCCGCGACTAGGGCTTCGTCCGGGGGCACATCGATCCCACGCAGGAGCGCGGCTACAAGCTCGTCGCTGGCCGCCGGGTCGAGCATTGGTACCCGCTCGGCGCGGACATCGTTGATCGGTCGGTTTCCGTAGCCGGCCTGTACGAGCTGCCGCATCACGAGGTGGAACCCGACCGAACCCGTCAGGACCATTCGGATCCGGGGATGCCGTTGCCGAGCAGCCCGCAGGGTGTCGAGCAGAACCATCGCTCCCTGAGCGTCGCCGCGCGCCGCCACGTCGCCGATGAAAAGTGTGAACTCGTCCCAGAAGAACACGAGCTTGCTATCGCTCGCGGCGAGATGTGCGTCCATGTCCTCGAACAATCGCTCAAGCAAGCGTCGCCAAGCATCCCCCTTCAGGGTCAGTTTGACGTTTTTGATCTCGATCGAGCCCGCGAGTTTGAGGACGAGCGCCCGCGCTTTGGCCAAGCCGCCCTTCGTTCCGCCGACCAGTCCACCGGCATCCTCATACAGGTACTGGGCAAACGCGGCGGGAGAATCGAGGCCTTCCAGGTCTCGCAAGCGAACCTCCCAACCCGCGGGTGCCAATGCGGCCATTCGGTGAAGAACTGACGTCTTCCCCACCCGTCGCGGAGAGAACAGCGCGATGCTCTGGCGGTCCAGATGCCGCCACAACTCCCCGACGAGTAAGTCCCGACCCAGGATGTGCTCCGCGGGGATCGCTCCACCGGGATTCGGTGGAATCCGGAGATCATCTGGCTGAACCGACATATGTTATTTTTGACGCCAATTATCCGGATATACAAGTCAATATCGACATATGTTGAAGACGGTTTTCCTTATTGCTCCAGAACCACCTTCTAGGAGCCCACCAGGCACGCTCTCCGGGAGAACTACTTTGTCCCACAGAGCGCGCGGAAGTAGGCGTCCTCGCCCCCGACAGCGAGTTGTCAGTGATGCGTCAGACCGCGCGGACGCAAGATCACGACAAGCACGACGAAGCGGCCACCGTGCTAGGCAACCGACATGAGCCTCGATTCGTGGGTCCTTTTCCTGCTCGGACCCGCGATCCTCTTCTTGATAGCGCTTGCAAAGTACGGCTGGTGGAGTTCGAAGCCGCCTCCGTCCGAGGCGCTGCCCGACGACCTGCGGGCACGGCTGGGCAACGCCGCTGCCGACTGGCTGGTCGCTACGCGCAGGCTCGTTGCACAACTGACCCTGCTTGAAGAGCAGGCGGTTGTCATGCTTGCCGAAGAACAGGAGGGCCGCACGGTGGCCGGTCGGAGGCTGGCATCTCGCGAGATGGACGACGCGAGCTTCTTTGGCGCGATCCGTGACGTGCGACGCTGGGGCGCGCAGTGGTGCGAGCTGGCCAAGGCCCTCGATGAACAGGAGCGAAGCCGCTTCGACGTGGATGTTGAACATTACGTTGGGTTGTTCGAGATCCCTTGGTCGTTACCACACGATTTCGATCCTGCGGCGGACCGCTCAACCGACATTAAAGTGGTCCTCGACCAGACGACAGCGACCAGAGATTCACTGATGAGAATCGATCGCATGTTGACCGAACGCTACGAGTAGCGGCCGTCACCTCCCTGCCACCAACTAAGGTTCCTTGCGACACGGCATGTCGACCCCAAAGAAGCTCTTGGCTGCGTTCTATCTGGCTTGTGCGGTCCCTCGGACTTCCTGATCGGCTCCTCGTCCCTGCGACGTTCGGGGTAGCGTGTGCGTTCTCGTGCCCGCTTCCGCTCTCCCGCAACGAAACCGAAGCGGGCACTACCTTTGGGGCCACGACATCCTGACGGTGGTTGTCAGTTGCGGCGCGAGCGGCACTCGCGGATGCTGCCCCGGATGGAGGGCTTTTCGCCTGCGACACGCGACTGGTTTCAGGCGAGCTTCGCCGAACCCACGCCGATCCAAGCTCAGGGCTGGCCCAAGATCGCGAGTGGGCAGCACTGCGTGCTGGTCGCCCCGACGGGCAGCGGAAAAACTCTGGCCGCCTTTTTGTGGTGCATCGATCGACTGATGCGCGAAGGCCCGGGCGGCAGCGGCGTCAAGGTGCTGTACATCTCGCCGCTCAAGGCGCTGGCCTACGACATCGAACGTAACCTTCGTGTGCCGCTGTTGGGCATCGCGCGTGCGGCCGAAGTTGGCGGGCATCAGGTCTACATCCCGCGCGTTGCGATTCGAACCGGCGATACGCCCGCGCGCGAGCGGCAGCAGCACGCACGAGATCCGGCCGACATCCTGGTGACGACACCCGAGTCGCTGTATCTGCTGCTGACCTCAGATCCCCGCAAGACGCTGGAAACCGTTCAAACGATCATTATCGACGAGGTCCATGCGCTGGCGCCGTCCAAACGTGGTGCCCATCTCGCGTTGTCGCTGGAGCGCCTCACGCATCTGGTGCAGCACGGCCAACACGACCCGGGACCGCGGGGCCACGTCCAGCCCCGAGCGCCGCAGCCGCAACGGATTGGGTTGTCGGCGACGGCCCGGCCGATCGAGGAAGTCGCGCGATTTTTGGTCGGCGACCGGGATGTCGCTCTGGT
>JAESSZ010001036.1 GCA_016763875.1 Nannocystaceae bacterium | reverse complement strand
TCACGGATCCGTTCGATGGTGCCCTTGGCTTCGATCACAATGCGGCTGCCCTCGTGACTGGTTATCTTACTGCCGATGGTCGTGATCTCTCGGAAAAGCTCCTGAGCGACAAATTCCAGGGTTTTCCCCTGCCCTTGCCCGGCTTCGTCTACGAGAACGCCGCGCAGTTGCGTCAAATGGCTATCGATGCGGTCGAGTTCCTCAGTGACATCGCCGCGCGCGATCACGAGGGCGATCTCCTGGGCGACGCGATCGGGATCGAGTGTGCCGAGCGCGCCGGTCTCCCGCGACAGTCGCGCGGTGACCTCGCCGATGCGTTGCCGAACCCGCGCGGCGAGACGCTCGGCCTCCGGGTCCAGGCTCGCGGTCAACGCGGCCACCTGGCGCGCCAGGTCCTCCGCGAGTTTGGCGATCGCCGCGTCCAATGCGGCCCCCTCCCGAGACCGAAACGCCACGAGCGCTGTCACCGCGTCGTCGAGGACGGCGTCCAGGAACTGCGGCGGAACGATCGTGGTTGCCGAGGAGGTCGCGCGCGGCGCCGACATCACCATACGCAATAATTCCGCCGGGTTGACTTCGGTTACCTGAAGTGTCGAAGGAATGCGTTCGGCGAGCGCAGCCACCGCAGCCAAGGCCTGGTCGACCTGCCCGGGGTCGATCCCAAGCGCACGTAGCGCGTCTTCTGAGGGCGTTTTCGAGGCCGTTCCCGAGGGCGCTGGACCGGGAACGCCCGAGCCCTGCTCTGAGACCGATTCGCCTGCGCGTACCGCGATCGTCACGTCCACACGACCCCGCCCGAGGCGCTGACCGAGCTGGCGGCGGAGCGTCTGCTCCACTACGGCACCGAATGGCTGCCGGATCTTGAGTTCCAGGAAGCGCGCGTTGACGCTACGGACCTCGACGTCGAGCGTGCCCGGGCCATCGGGAGTCACCCAAGGCCGGGCGGCCGTTCCAAACCCCGTCATGCTGCGCAGGCTCACCCCGCGGGAGATACCGCCACGCGGCGGCCTGTCGCAAGGCCTGTCAGACACCGTATCCTCGCGCAGCCGATGGCGATGCTGCCGCTAGTTTGCTGGGTCGTGCTCGCGGGAAGTGGCGTGGCAACGCCAACGACCCCGAGCCCGGGCGCGTCGTTGACCGAGACCGAGACCGAAACCGAGACAGGCCCGGCTCCGCATGACCCTCCGGCTTCGGCGCCCGACACCGATGGCCCAGCGCCGGACTCGGCGAGCAGTACCAAGTCCGAGCTCGACCCGCCCGCCGACACCGACACCGACACCCGGGCCGCGCGGTGGCGACAACGTTGGTCGGTAGGGCTTCCCGAAGGCGTGAAACCACGCCGTTTTATCGTCGCTGTCGAGGGCTTGATCGCACAAGCGCCGCCACTACGACCGACGATCACCAAGCTCGACCCGCGCGCCACGGGGCGCACGGTGGCTCGCGGTGGTATCGGCCTCTTCGGTCGCTACCGGCCAGTGCCTCTGATCGGCATCGAAGTCGGTGTGCGCTCGGCCTCACTGCGGTACGCGGACGGAGACGACGATGGTGTCGTCTCCGAAGATCACGTGTTGGCGGACGCAGGCGTGCTGCTGTACCTCGCCCGTGGGGAAATCGCCCAGTTCGCCTTCGACGCGGGGTTTGGCGGCGCCTGGGGTCGAATCGCGTACGAACCATCGGATGGCAAGCAGGGCTCACACATCTACGGTTCGGGCTTGGTCCGCGTCGGCGTCGACGCGGAGTTCCTGCTCAAGCGCATCGCGTTCGTCTTGTCGCTACGCACCGTTGGGGTGCTCACCGACGACAAGCGTGCCAAGGCTCGCGGTCCAATTTTTGAAGGGACTAGCGCGCAAGTGCAGCGCCTCCCTGTTCCTCGGCTTCAGACCTGGCTCGTTGCGTCGGCTGGAATCGGTTACCGATTTTAGCGGTAGTCCGACTCGGGCTACGACGTCCCGACCAGGGTTTGGGTTATCCGGCCCTAGCGGTGGCCGTCGTCGGATTCTTCACGTTCAAATTTTGCAATCAGCTTCTCTATGCCGTGGTAGCGCATGGGAGATCCGACCCGAAGGGCACCCTCATGCAAAAATCCGTCTGCCGGTGGCATCAAAAAACTGAACAGCGCGATCCACATCGTCATTGTCGTTTTACCTCGTCTGGTTGACTCCCGACCTGTAACAGTCCCCGCCGACGCCACCAAGAAAGTGGTGTTGCGGTGTAGGCAGTCTATCCGCAGGGCGTGCGGCGCGGACGCAGGCGTTTGTTGGCCGGGGCCGCTCAGCGCTTGGACAAGGTCCAGCGATCGTGCGGAAGCAAGCGGATGGCGCCCGACAACTCCGGCAGATCATCAATGAACCGCAGGCCCTGAACACGACGCGAGACCAGGGTTATCGCCGTCGGCGCATGCAGCACACTCACCGGTCGCAGTGCGGTCAAACGCTGGGCCACCGCGGTCTCAGCCTCTCGCCGGGCGAGCGGCGTCTTGGCCAGGCGAAAGGCAACCAGTGCCGCGTCCAACTCGGCGTCCACGATGCCGCTGATGTTGAGCACACCGCGGCTGTGAAAATACGGGTAGAGGTCAGCGTCGCTGGCATCGGCCATGCGCGCCAGTGCCAGATCAAACTCCCCGCGACGGAGAGGACCGCGAAGATACGACCAGCTTGCGGTGGCGTAGGGCACCACCACCCCCTGCTCGCGCCACGCCGACTTGATGGCCGAGGCAACTTGGCGGCCGTGTCCCGAGGCGCCATTCCACATGAGCACCAAACGAAGACTGTTGTTTTCCCGCCGCCGCACGCCGCGTTCCATTGACCAGCCCAAGCTGTCCAACGCGGCCGCCAAGGCCTCCGCCCCCTGCACGTCCTGTGCGGCGTCGATATCTTCGACCAGACCCGCCGCCCCCCAACGCGCCGAATGACCCGCCCGCGCGATTGCCTTCAAGTCGATGGGTGTGGGGTCGTGGATGTCCACGGGCGCCGCGATGGGCAGCGGCGGCGCCCCCCCCAGCAGCGAGGCTATGGCCGCGCGTGGCAACCCGGCGTCCAGTGCCGACCGTAGCCGCGGTCCTGACTGCAGACCGCCGCGCAGGTTGTAGATGAGCACGTCGTAGCGCGGTGGCGAGACCAACCAGGCCTCGAAACGAGCGGCCATCCCTGACTCTGCGAGTTCCTCCGGGACGTGCGTTCGGGCCAACTCGGTGGCGATATGGACCTCGCCGCGACGCATCAGCGTCAGCACCTCGGCACCATCGTTGATCTGACGCAACACGATGCGCCGGGCCCGGTCACCCTGCCCGCCCGGTGCACTGTCCACAAGATCGTCGCGGAGTTCGAGCACGACGCGATCGGGCTCAAGCACGGTCACCCGCATGGGTCCCGTGCCCACGGGAGCTTTGGCGAATGCGCGTCGTCGCCCCCGGTGAGACGCCTTTGGCACGATCTTCATCGACGCGATGAGCTGCAGCGCCAGCGGATGCGGCTCCGAAAACGAGACCCGAAACCAGTGGTCGGCGTCGCGAGGACCCGCGACAAAGCCAGGCGGCGCCGCGGCATCGGCTCGGCTCGGCGGGCCATCCACCCGCTCGATTTTCTTGAGTGACGACAGCCCGTGACGGTCGCGCAGCCACCCGCGCCGCGGATCGAGCCAGTACGCCAGGCTGTACTCGACATCCTCGGCCGTGACCGCCGAGCCGTCATGAAACGTCATCCCAGGGGTCAAGTGGCAGTACACGTCGCGCGGGACGTCGGCGGGGACCAACACGCAACTGTCTGCCAGCGCGGGACTCGCCCACGGCCACCCGGTGTCCGTGCGCCGCACCAGTCCCTCGAACACAGCGTCGTCCACGATTCGAGCCGCCAACGGCGTAAGACCGTCGAGGGGATCCAAGGCGTCCGGCACGCTTGGAGCCGCGATCACCAGCGTCGAGGCAGCGTCGTCGCCGCCCGAGCGGTCGGCCCCCAGCGCTGCTTGGACTTGCGCGGCCGCGCTTGGACCGTCGGCAGCGGGCGAGTCGGTGTCCATCCCACCGTCCGAAGCGGGCGGCCCGACCCTGGGAGCCCCACAGCCACCCAGACCCACCCAGGCCAACCACCCAGCACAAAGCCAGGCACCACGGCTGGTCACCGCCCGACGGTGGCATGAAGCGCGCGTCCAGCGGGATCCGACCGGCCCCCGACCTGCTCTCCGATTGCGCACCACCGTCGGTCTAGCACGAGGCGTACAACACATTCACGGCCGCAAAACCGTGCCCGCGACAGGAATTGTCCAGGGCTTCTGGGTACCTATCCGATTGAAAACGGTCGCGTGGGCGTGGTACCTAG
>JAESSZ010000102.1 GCA_016763875.1 Nannocystaceae bacterium | reverse complement strand
GGGCCGTGTCGCGCATGAACACGCGCAGGTCTTTGCGAGCGAAGGCGCCGCGCGTCGAGGGGGTGCTCCGCGCGGTAAGGCGAGCCGCAAGCGTCGCCAGCGGCACAACCCCGGAGCGCTGCCGAGATGCCCGCGTTGCGTCCTCACCGGCCGCCTGCTGAGCCAACGAAAACGCAACCGGGTAGGTCCCGCGAAAGACCCACGCAGCGACGAAGTACAGCGACACCGCGGCGGCGATGAGCAATACGACGGGCGAGCCGTGCCCTGGTACGAGGCCAATGTGTCCCCACAGAGCCTCCGAGGCCCAAGTGCTGGGTAGCCAGGCCGAGTCGCCTCCCTGGATGCGCTGCAGCACCTCCAGCAGCGGCGCACGCTGATCGGGATCCAGGAAGCGTTCGGGCTCGAGCCGCCGGAAGAGTACGAACAGCACCGTGAACACGAGCGTCGCGAGCACGACGAGAATCTGCCGTGTGCGTCGGGCCGACATCACGCGTCCCAGCAGCAGCGCCACGATGATAGCGAGGCTCGTCGGGATCGTGGCCAGCGTTGGCAGCACAACCAGGAGTGTCCAGTAGAACCCCGCGGATGCCGACAGTGCGACGCCGGCCGCGATGTAGAAGGGGGTCACGAACACCAGCGTCATCCACGACGCGTAGGCGCCGTTCTCCACCCATCGCGCCGAAAATAGTGCGTACGGCGGCACCGGTCGCGCGACGAGGGCAGGCAAGTCATCCGCCAAGAAAAACGTCGAAAGCGCCGCGATGAGATTGGAGACCGTCAGGATCGAAAATACGAATACGAGCACCAGCGACAGCAGCTTGCGCGCCATCACCACGCCGATAGGCTCGATCGCCGCGATGCGCCCCAGAAACCAATGGGAGGCGAGCAAGATGCCGACCCAAACGAGTACGCCGAGCACGAGCAGTGCGACCACCCGACGCCAACCTCCGGCGCCCGAACGGCGGTAGTTGGTCAGTGAACGCACCTTGGCGCGCACCAGATGACCGAAGATTCGAATCTCGTCCATCACGGTTGCGCGCTGTCCTTATCGGCGAGCTCGCCTGGACTATCGGCTTGGTTCTCGTCCGTCAGACGCAGGAAAATCTCTTCGAGGTTCGAACCCGGTTGGTCTGCCCGATCGCGGAGTTCATCGATGGTCCCCAGCGCAGCGATACGGCCGCGGAACACGATAGCGATGCGGTCGCAGATCTCCTCGGCAACATCCATGCTGTGGGTCGAGACCAGCACCGAGCCGCGTTGGCCCTCGACGTGCTCCCGCAGGATCTCCTTGACCAGCCGTGCGCCGCGAGGGTCCAGGCCCACCATCGGCTCGTCGACGACCAGCAATTGCGGCTCGGTGAGCAGCGCGGCACAGAACACCAAACGCTGCTTCATGCCGTGCGAGAACCCTTCGATCAGGGCGTCCGCCCACCGACCGAGTTCGAAGCGCTCCAACAGCGCGACGCCACGGTCGGCGATGTCCGCGTTGCCCATTCGGTGGAGGCCGCCGACGAACTCGAGGAACTCGAACGCGGTCAGCTTCTCGTACAAGAACGGTCGATCGGGGATGTAGGAGCTGATCGACTTCGCAGCAATCGCATCGCGGACGACATCGTGGCCACCGACTTGGACGTTCCCGGAGGTCGCTCGAAGTAGGCCCGCGATGATCCGCATGGTTGTGGTCTTACCGGCGCCGTTGGGACCCAGAAACCCGAACACCTCCCCGCGAGGTACATGGAACGAGATGCCATCGACGGCCGCGAAGTCGCCATAGTGTTTGTGTAGATCGTCGACCTTGACCACCGTGTATTCACTCCCCAGGTCGCTTCTGCCTCGGATTCTCGGATCGCGGTCAGGCCGCCGGGCAGTGTCTGTCGCAACACTTCACCCAACGCGTTGACCCAAACGTCCAGCAACTGCCCACTGACCTCTTGCCTGATGTGCAGGGCCTGGACCTGCTCGCCGAGCACGTCCACTTCTTGGTAGCCCATCACTTCCACCACCGCGGTCGACGGTGAGGCCGACAACGGATCGAAATGCGTGAAGGAGAACCGGTCGCCGGGGACCAGGTCGTCGCGCGTGACCAGCGGTAGGAAGCTCTGGTCCATCTGCGGGGCTTGCGTCATCGGCAGGGCCTGCCGCATCTCGCCGCCCGGCAGCCCGAGCACCACGACGTGCAAGACACCGTCCTCCCACCGGCCCTCGGCCGTGACCTGCAACGGTCCGCCCACGGCGCTGGTGGTGAAGTGCGACAGGGTGAACGAGGCGTCCAGTTCCGTGCGGATCGTGATGGTCTGCAGCCCATCCAGCGCGGGCACAGGAAGCACCAAGGTGTGCTCGCTGACGTAGCCCTCGCCAAGCCTGTGGCGCTCGGTTCGGGAGTACCCAACCTTCTCCCCGTCGCGATACAATCCGTACCAGGTTGTGCCTTGGCGGAATCCGTCGGCGAGGGCTTGCGGGTCCAGATGCAGCGAGACCTCGTCCCGGACGCCCGAAAGCCCCGATCGGTCAGCCCACAACGCGGCCGCGAAGCTAAGCAAGGCGAGCCCGCCGAGAACATCAAAGAGCCCGAAGTGTCGTCGTTTCCTGGGCGTGTTAGTGTCCGCCCGCTGTGCGCGTGACTGCATGAGCTACGAATTCTACAAACTCTTGCACCTACTGTGCATCCTCGGCCTTTGTTGCGGTCTGGGTGGCATGGCAATCCTGGCCCTGTTGGGCGGCGCCGAGGGCGAACACAAGCAGCTCCGCAAAGTGCTCATGATCGTGCACGGCGTCGCGTTGCTGGTGATCTTCGTGGCCGGATTCGGGATGATGGCGCGCAAGGGCATTGGGATCGGCGCGTCCAACACCGGCTGGCCTCCGTGGATCTTCGGCAAGTTCGGGATCTGGATGGCATTCGGCGCTCTCGCCGCGTTCGTCAAACGCAAGGCGGGCCTGGCCACGCATATCTTCTGGATTGTTCCGCTGCTGGGTGCCATTGCCGCGTACTTGGCGATCATGCATCCGGGCGCCCCCGGGGGCTAGTTGCTCAATGGCGGGCTTTGGCGATCGACTGGAGGCGATGGTCAACGCAGGTGCGCTGCCGTTTGGTGGCGTCGGGGCCATCATTGCCGTCCTGATGATCCTCGCGCTGCGGTTCTTGCTGCCGCCCCAGGATCTGAAGCGGATCCAGATCCCGTTCATTCTACTCGTCGCACATCTGGTCTTTGTCGCGCTGACGATTGTGCTGCCCGAGGCGAGCGTGGCGCATCGCTTCTGCGCGCTTGCGGCGCTGCTGCTGATCCTCATCACGCTGGGGCGGGTCGGTTTCTTGCTGCTCGTCGACCTGGTCGCGGCTCGGCGCATCACGCGACCGATCCCCAAGATCTTCCGCGACATCATGCAGGCGCTGGTCTACTCGGCCGCGGTCCTCATTACGCTGCGCGCGGCGGGGGCCCAACTCGACGCGTTGCTGACTACCTCCGCGTTGCTGACCGCGGTGGTGGGTCTTTCGCTGCAGGACACGCTGGGCAATCTGTTCGCAGGCCTGTCGATCCAAGCGCAGCGTCCGTTCGAAGTCGGGGACTGGATCCAGTTTGACGACCGCGAGGACTGGATCGGGCACGTGGTCGAGATCAACTGGCGGGCGACCAAGGTCCTGACACTGGACGATGTCGAGGTGGTGATCCCCAACGGTCTCCTCGCACGTGCGCCGATCAAGAACTTCAGCAAGCCGACGCCGGTGAGCCGTCGTTCGGTGTACGTGGTGGTGCCACGCGAGCATCCGCCGCACGTCGTGCGCGCCGCTCTTGTGCGGGGCGTTCGAGAACTCGCGGGTGTGCTCGATGAGCCGGCAACCTCGGTGGTCACCTATGAGTTCACCGAGCGCGGTGTCATGTATTGGGTGCGCTTCCATATCGACGACTTCGAAGCGCGGGAGGGCATCGACGGACGGGTCCGCGATCGGGTGTGGTACGCGCTTCGCCGAGCGGGCATCGAGTTGGCCGTTCCTACCCACGACGTCGATGTACGCCACGATGACGAGAAGGAGCGGCAACGCAAGCAGCTGATGGCCAACCAGCGGCGGCTTCGAGCGCTGCGTGGCGTCGACTTCTGCCGCGCGCTGTCCGGGGAGCAGCTCGAGCGGTTGGCGCTAGCGACCGAAGAACGACCCTACGCGCCCGGTGAAGTGGTCGTTCGTGAAGGTGACGCGGGCGCGGAGTTCTTCATCGTGATCCGCGGGGACCTCACCGTCACCATCGAAGAGGAGGCCGGCGCGGGCGTCGAAGTGGCGCGGCTGTCGTCCGGATCGTTCTTCGGCGAGATGTCGGTGATGACCGGCGAGCCACGGACCGCTACGGTACGCGCGGCGACCGATACCTGGCTACTGGTCGCGGGAAAGGCCGCGTTTCAGCAGATTCTTGAAGACGCACCTGAGCTGGCCGAGCGCTTTTCACAGGTTTTGGCCGCGCGACAAGAGGAGCTTTCGAGTGCGGGTTCCAAGCCCGCGGCGCCCGTCGTGAACCCCGAGGCCAACAGCGACCGCAGTGGGCAACTGCTCGAGCGGATCCGGGAATTTTTCTCACTATGAAGCGGATATCGTCTTTCCTGTTCTTCGTGCTCGCGTGCGGCGCCAGTGGCCCGAATGGTCCGACGTCCCCGTCCGGTCCTGTCGGGGAGCCGACCGCCGAGTCCGCTGCCACCAAGCCTGCTGCCACCAAGCCTGCTCCCAAAGCGGCGACGGCGGAGCAAGTGGCTCACCGCGTTCTCATCTTGGATGGTCACATCGACGTGCCCTGGCGGTTGGAAAAATCCACGAACGCCGACGGCACCTTAGGAGAAGAGATCAGCGAGGCCACGGAGTCTGGCGACTTCGACTATCCACGCGCGAAGACCGGTGGTCTAGACGCACCGTTCATGTCGATCTACGTCTCGCCCAAGTTCGAAAAACGAGGCGCGAAGAAGGTTGCCGACGACCTCATCGACATGGTCGAGGGCATTGCCAAGCGCGCACCGGATAAATTCGCGCTGGCGCCGACGGTGGCCAGTGTTCGCGCCAACTTCGCAGCGGGCAGGATATCGCTACCGATGGGCATGGAGAACGGCGCACCGATTGAGGGCGAGTTGGCCAATGTCGCGTACTTTCACCGTCGCGGTATTCGCTACATTACGCTCGCGCACAGCGAAGACAATCACATCGCTGACTCGAGCTACGACACACGTCACACCCATCACGGGCTGTCCGAGTTCGGTACGCGTGTGGTCCACGAGATGAACCGCGTCGGCATCATGATCGATGTGTCACACATTTCCGATGAGGCCTTTGACGATGTTATGGCCAGCACGGCCGTCCCCGTGATCGCCTCGCACAGTTCGTGTCGCCACTTTACGCCCGGCTGGGAGCGCAACATGAGTGACGCGATGATCCGCCGCCTGGCCGAAAACGGTGGTGTCATCCAGATAAACTTTGGGTCGAGCTTCCTCGACGGTGACATTCGCGAGGGGCGGGAGGCGCAGCAAGAGGCGCTAAAACGCCATCTGACGGCTAAAAAACTCGATCCCGACTCGGAGC
>JAESSZ010000010.1 GCA_016763875.1 Nannocystaceae bacterium | reverse complement strand
GTTTGAGTCTTGTCCGGCCCACAGGGCAAGACCCCCACCGAGTACGACGACGATACCTGCGGCGATCCACCCCATGGGCAGTGAGGAACGGCGCGGCTCGTTTGCGTCGACCGAGTCACCGGCAAGCGGCGCGGGGGATGGCGTTACGGTCACCGGAACGGGCACCGGGATCGCCGAGCTGGGCGCGGGGAATACGAGGTTTGGGGCTCGCGGCTGAGGCTGTGCCGTGGCGGGCGAGGAAACCGGAACCTGCGTCATGGCAGCAGGCACGACGTGGGCCGGGATGCCGATCCCGTCGCCGGCGGACGCGGTGTCGGCCGAAACCTGGGCGAACGGTGGGCTCGGGGTGGGGGTCAGCCCGCTGGACGGGACGATGACCATCGCGGGGGTCGCAGGCGTCGCGGGGGTCGCAGAGTTCACGGCGGTCGCAGCGGACTCGCGACGTGAGGGGTGGGGGAGGCCACGTGCCGGAGGTTGCGTGTAATCGGGATCCCGCTCCCCGGCCGTTGCCGTGACCTGCTCGGTGTCTTCCCTGACGATCTCCTCCATGCTCGTCGGGGTGGGGAGCAGCAGCGCACCATCCGAGCGATCTCCCACGCCGAAAGGCGGTGGGGTGAGGTCGAGCGTCGATGGGCCCAGTGGAGTTTCGCTGTCAGTCCGATCGCGGCTGAGGCCCTGAACAAGGCTGGCCAGCGAGGCGGGAGAACTTGCAAAGCGTGGGCGCAGACCGAGTTCCGACAGCGCGTCTGCCATTTCCGTCGCGTCGCTCGACCGTTGGTCCGGGTCACGCTGCAGTGCGGTCAGCACGACGGCCTCGAGTGCCTCTGGATATCCGTGCACCCGTGCCGAGGGCGGCTCGACGTCGCGCGAAGTGATCGCGTGCAAGACCGCGAGCTCGTTGTCGCCATCGTAGGCGCGCGTCATCGTGGTCAGCTCGTACAGAACGGCGCCCAGGGCGAACACGTCTGTGCGGCGATCGACCACGCCGGCCATGCATTGCTCGGGCGCCATGTAGGCCCCCTTGCCCTTACGAACGCCGACGCCAGTAATCTGCGTGGCGTTGGTGGTTTTCGCGATTCCGAAGTCCACCAGTTTGACCTCGCCCGACTCGGTCACGAACAGGTTGGAAGGGGACACGTCGCGATGAACGATGCCCAGTCGTTTGCCGTCGGCATCCTCTCGGTCGTGCGCGTACGCGAGGCCGTGCGCTGCCCCGATCACAACCCGGATCGCATCGCCGTACGACATCGGCGTGTCGCGCTGCGACAGGCGTCGGAGCAGGGCGCGGGCGTCGAGGCCGCGCAGCAGTTCCATCACCAAGTACAGTTCGTCGCCCAGCGTTCCTGTGCCGAGGACCCGGACGATGTTGGGATGGTCCAGCGATGCGGCGATCCGAGTTTCTCGCACGAACATCGCGTCGAAACCCGGGTCGGACCGCAGATGCGCGTGCACGCGCTTGATGGCGACTTGAGTCGTCGGCTCGTTCGTCGTGGCCGCCAAGAACAGCTCGGCCATCCCACCTCGGGCGAGGCGGCGGATGATCTTGTAGCCGTCGACGACGGCTCCCGGTTCCCATCTTGATTCGGGCATGTGTGACGCGGACGACACGGCCTAGGGCGAGGCTATCGGGGCTGCGCGGTCGTTTCAAGCCGTGGCCGAGGGGCCCAGGCACGTTTTTCGTGGGGGGCTGCGCACAGCGAATGCCCAAATATCGCCTTCAGACGTCGAAAACGCCGGATTTCTCGGATTGCACCGAATCGGCGGCGGGGAAGCTCAGAGCGAAGGTTGCGCCGTTGCCCGGGGTCGATGCGACGTGAATCGACCCCCCGTTGTCCTCGACGACCCGGTGCACGATCGCGAGCCCAAAGCCCGTCCCGTGCTCCTTGGTCGTGAAAAACGGATCAAACACTCGCTCGATGCGCTCCGGAGGGATCCCCGGGCCGTCGTCGGCAATATCCATACAGCACCGATCTCCCTCCCGACGAATCTCGATCGTGATTTTTCCGCGGCGCTCCATGGCCTCGGCCGCGTTGCGGATGAGGTTCCAGATAACCTGAGACAGCTGCGCGGGATCGACGAAGACGGGCTCGTCATCGATGATCCGCAGCGTGATAGCGACCCCCTTGTTCATCGGGTCCGCTGAGAACGCCTCGCGGGTGTCTCGGACGGCGCCTGCGAGCGAGAGTCGCACGTAGTGAGGCTGCTTAGGCCGCGTGAATGCCAGCAGGTCGGTAATGAGATCGCTAAGTCGGTTCGACTCGCGCTGAATGACGCGGACGAGGCGGGAGTCCTGCGGATCCAGCTCGGGCGTGGAACCGAGCAACTCGGCACTCCCCGCGATCGCGGTGAGCGGGTTGCGGATCTCATGTGCCACCGAGGCGGCGAGCCCCCCGAGGGCGGCGAGCCGCTCGTTACGGCGTAGTCGTTCGGTGAGGTCTTGTAGCTGGGTGAGATCGGTGAAGTTGATGAGGACGCCCACGCGCTCGCCCGAGGCATCCCGCAGGGGCACTCGGGAGAGTCCCAGGTGCATTGTTCCCGTGACCGGCGAGTCCAGCGTTAGCGCGGTTCGTCCACCGTCGTCGTTGCCAACGGCGGCCTCGAGACCGGGAAGAGGCTGGCCGACGTCGTCGCCGATACGGTCCGCCGAGAGGTTCAAGATCCGTGCAGCGGCGGGGTTGAAGTAGAGCACCCGGCCGTCGCGGTCCACGGTGATGAGACCCGAACTCAGCGAACGCACGATGTGGTCGTTGAGAAGACGCAGCACGCCAACTTCCGACACCGACGTCGACAGCTGGCGCCCGAGGTACGACGACAGCAGCGTGACGCCAACGAGTGCCGCGGTCGTCCGGCCCAGCGCGAGCCAAAGGACCGAGGTCTTTAGTCTCGGGATCGGTTCACCCAGAATGGTGGGCTCAATGACCTCCGTCCACTGCAGCGTCCCGAGCGTGAAAAGGATGAGCAGACACGCACCGGCGGCGCCCCAGGTCATCCGCTGATCACCCATCATGGCGGCGCCCAGGACTGCTATCAGGAACAACCACTGAAAGCCCGAGTCGGCGCCGCCGCTCATCTGTACGACCACGGCGGCGAGCACGATGTCGGTCGTGGTCTGCAGCCACGCAAAGCGTGAGAGGTCTCGGACCTTGGGCAGCAGGCGGGCAAACACGGCCGTCAGCGCAAACGCGGCGCCCAGAGTGCTCCACACAAACACCGTGGCCGCGTCGCTGGCATCGGTTGCGTCGCTGTCGGCGGCGTATGCGAGGGCCGCCGCCAGCACGGTGAACACCGTCAGCATGCCGAGCCGAAAGAGCATGAAGTAAGCGATTCTGCGTCGGCGAGCTTGGTCGCTGGCGTCCTCACCCGGACGCGGGGCGGTCGCCCCCGACTGACTCATCGTTGCTGCGGTCTCACCCGATACGCCGCTCTCCGACATCCCAGTGGCGCGCGGGTCGGTGGATGACATGCGGTCTACTTGATGTTACCGGCGACTTCGAAGATTGGCATGTACATGGCGATGAGCATGCCGCCCACGCCACCGCCGAGCCCAACGAGCATCAACGGCTCGAGCAGCGAGGTCATCGCGGAAACTGCGGCATCGACCTCGTCCTCGTAGAAGTCCGCGATTTTCTGGAGCATCTCGTCCATAGCGCCCGTTTGCTCGCCGACCCCGATCATGTTGACGACCATCGGGGGGAACACGGCGGTCTCAAGCAGGGGGGTGGCGATGTCCATGCCTTCTGAGATCTTGACGCGCGCGTAGGTGATGGCTTTGGCCACGACCCCGTTGCCCGATGTCTTGGAGACGATGTCCATCGCATCGAGGATTGGCACCCCGGACGACAGCAACGTGCCCAGTGTCCGCGTGAATCGAGCCACTGCGATTTTTCTGAGTACGGGGCCAATGATCGGCATCCGCAACGTGATCGAGTCAAAGGTGTAGCGTCCGCGCTCGGTCCGCATCGCAAAGATAAACGCGACGCTGAGCGCTGCGATGGCCAAGGTGCCCACCAGGAGGTTGTCGGTCACCGCGTGGCTGATAGCCAAGACGACTCGCGTCGGCGCCGGAAGCGAGCCCGCCCCCAGGTCTTTGAACATCTTTTCAAACACAGGCAGGACTTTGGTCATCATCACGATGAGCACGCCGACCCCGACGATGAGAATCGCCGCCGGGTAGACCATCGCGCCACGGACCTGCCTGCGGAGTTTGTTTGCTTTCTCGAGGTAGATGGCCAGTCGGCGAAAAATGATGTCCAAGATGCCGCCGGCTTCACCCGCGGCGACGAGGTTGCGAAAAAGATCGTCGAACACCTTGGGGTAGCGGCCCATGCCCTCGGACAGCGATTTTCCGGACTCGACCTCCGCCTTGACCCCGAGCAGCACTTTTCGGAACGCGATGTTCTCGGACTGCGTGCCCAACATGTCCAGGCACTGGACCATTGGGAGGCCCGCATCGATCATCGTCGAGAACGTGCGGGTGAAGACCACCATGTCTTTGAGTCCAACCCCGGTCCCGATCGTCGGAAGGGTGATCTCCAGCGGCTTCTTCTTGACCTTGGTGATCGTCAGGCCCTGAGCGCGCAAGCGATCGCTGACGGCCTCCTCGTTGTCGGCGCTGTACTCGCCGCTTCGGAGGTCCCCCGCTTTGTTTCGTGCTTCCCAGATGTACACAGGCATCTTCAGATCTCCTTTGCTAGCTCATGCGGCGTTGCTGCAGGCCTGTGCCGCTCTCGAGCATCGAGCGCAACTCCGCCGGATCGCTACTGCGCGACAACGCGGTTTCTGGCGTGATCAGGTTGTTCTGTACGAGGTCAGCCAGCGATTGGTTGAACGTTTGCATCTCGTTGACCCCCTGGCCGAGCTGCATCTGGGAGTAGATCTGGTGGATCTTGGAGTCGCGGATCAGCGAGCGGATCGCGTGGTTGGGCACCATCACTTCGACGGCGAGTGCACGTCCACCGCCGATGCGTGGCAGTAGCGTCTGACACAGGACACCTTCGAGGACGAACGACAACTGCGTCCGCACCTGGTTTTGCTGCCCGGTCTCGAACATGTCGATCACGCGGTTGATCGTCTGCACCGCCGAGTTGGTGTGCAAAGTTCCCAGCGTAAGGTGGCCGGTCTCTGCCAACTGCAGGGCCGCTTCCATCGTCTCCTGGTCCCTCATCTCGCCCACGAGCACGATGTCGGGGTCTTGCCGCAGCGTGTACTTGAGCGCATTGCCGAAAGTCAGGGTGTCTTGGCCGACCTCGCGCTGGTTGACCACGCAAGTACCGTGCTGGTGCAGATACTCGTTCGGGTCCTCGATCGTCATGATGTGAGCCCGACGCTCGTGGTTGATCAGGTCGATCATCGAGGCAAGCGTGGTGCTCTTGCCTGAACCGGTGGGCCCCGTCACCAGCACGAGGCCTCTCGGTTTGCGGGCCAACGTGGTGACCACTGGCGGCAGACCCAACTTATCCAGCGAGGGAATCTCGTAGGGGATCAGACGAAATGCACCGCCGGTCGCACCGCGCTGCACGAAGATGTTGCCGCGGAACCGCGCGAGTCCTTTTACGCCGAACGAGAAGTCGAGTTCGAGGTTCTCCTCGAAGCGGTGCTTCTGCTTGTCGGAGAGAACCGAGTAGCAGAGGTTGCGGGTCTCCACCGGGCCGAGCTTCGCCGCCTTGAGCGGTACCAGGTCGCCGTCGATGCGCAGTTGGGGTGGCGTCCCGGTTGTGATGTGGAGATCGGTCGCACCGGAGTCGACCATCGCCTTGAGCAACTGATGGAGGTTAATCGCCATGAAAATACGACCTCCCTAGGGTACCCAAATGCAGACTTTCCCGGAAATCTCCGACGGTTGCGGGATGGTGTCGGGCGGTGTGTGTGGTGTGGCGCATCGGCTTGCTACGATGCGGCCGCCCATGAAGTACGACGAGGACTACCGCAGCGACTACGTGGATGACCGGCGTGGCACATCGGGTGGGGGCGGTCGTGGCCCGGCATTGGCACGCTCATCCGCCTCTTTCGCCGATTCGGTATAGGCGGCGTGATCGCCGGGATCGCCGTTCGCGGGGCGATGCGCTACCGCGGCGTAGGGAGCCTGGGTCTTTCAAGTGGCGGGGGCGGGGCGATGAACGACGCCGGCGACGACGCGCTCAAGGCCCTGGTGTCCGTCGTATTGGATGACGCGCGGTCGGTTTGGAAGACCGAGTTCAAGGCCATGGGCAAGGACTACGCGACGGCATGACTGCAACTGTTCACCGATTCGATCAACTCCGCGTGCGGGAGCGCGGTCGCGTCGACCGGCCCATTCTACTGCCCGGGCTCTCAGCGAGGGCGGCGAAGTCGCTCGCTGCGATAGGTTCGCCGCCAGTCGATTGTAAAGGCTGTCGCTACTCAGCGGTGCTCTGACGGGCCGTGGAGTCGCGATGGCGATGGCGGGCCGTTTGACGCTCGTGCAGGTCTTCGAGTTGACGCTTGGAGGCGTCCATCGCATCGCGAAGCGCAACCCAAGGGTTGGCGTGCGCACGGCTCGGGTCCACTTCGCGCGAGGCGATGACTTCGTGGCCACCCGCGTGCAGATGGATGTGCGCGTTGAATCGCGGCGGGTCACCGCCCGCGGCCTCAATCGTCACGTGCGCGTCTTGGATCGTGTGGTGGCGACCGAGGCGCTCGAGCCATTGTTCGATGTTCGCGGTGACCGTGTCCGAGCTCTCCATCCCGCGAAACGTGATCGTCGTGTCCGATTTCACCCAGCCATTGTAGCGCGTAGCGCCGCCCAAGCGCAGCAACGCGGCGCGCATTGATGGTCGGCTCCGGGCCGGGGTGGCACGGACGTTCAGCCGACGCCGACGGTTCTAACGTCGGGGCGTGTCGCCGTGTCTTCGACGGGATCGTGGAACTGCGCGTACCAGCGCCGCAGTTTCATGATCGAGCCGTCTCCGTCGCAGAGAATCGGACGTGCGTGGTACTCTTTGCTCTCCCAGATCCGCATGTCCTCGTGGTAGGTGCGCATCATCTGCCAGTCGATGAATCGACGCAGAATGTTGGAGTACCCGGGGATCCGCGTTTTGCGGATCATCATCGTCATGCGGTGAGAGGTGTGTTCCTCGTCCACAGGGACGAGGGAGGAGAAAACGAGCGCCGTGGCTCCCCCGGGCAGTCTTGGGAAGTGGACATAGTGAAACCCGGGTTCGATCATCGTGAACTTCAGCTGGAAGTGCAGCTTTTGTCCAAAACGATGCACCGAGGCGGTCTGCGTGATCCGAAGCTCCGCACCGTCCTCATGGAACTCGTTTTCCGGCATCTCATGGCCGTGGACCGCCCAAAAGTGCGGGCTGTCCACCGAGTTCTCCATGATGTCCTGACCGTGGATCCGGATCGTGAACTCGTAGGTGAAGGGAGCCAAGAACTCGTCGGGGTCAAAGCCCTCGATCGTCGGCAGATCGTACGTTGGCTCGGTACCGGCTTTGTTCCGGTACATGAAGATCATGCCGTGGCGCTCGACGACGGTGTGTGCACCAACGCGGGCTTTGGCGGGGATCTTGTCGGCGTACGGGATATCCGTGCACTGGCCCGTGCGGTCGAAACTCCAGTGGTGATAGGGGCAGCGCACGGAGTTGCCCTTGACGCAGCCGCCAGCGCTGAAGTGGGCGCCCAGATGCGGGCACACATCGTCCAGCAGATCGACGACGCCATCGTTGCCCCGGAACAGCGTGAACGCTTTGCCGAACTGCCGGACTTTCTTGAGTTGTCCGCGTCGGAGATCCTTGCTCCAGCCGAGCTGAAACCACCCTTGCGTATAGAATGGAATGTCGTACCGGAGGTTTTTTCGGGCACCCATACGCAGCTGCTTCTTGAGTACCGCGGCGGCAGCCAGACCTCAAGCGGATCGGGGGTGGGGCCGCGTGCGTGACCGAGTGAGGCGCGAACCCCGGACCCAGGTCTGCGCGGGACGCTGGCGGCCCGGCGCGAAAGCGACCCGCTAATCCGACGCCGTGACGCGCAGAATCTCGTCGACCGTGGTGACGCCCTCCGCGATCTTGTTGAGCCCCGACCGGCGCAGCGTGGCCATCCCCATCCGAATAGCCTCGCTCTTGATCTCGGCCGTCGTTGCCCCTTGCAGTACAAGATCCTTGAGCTGGTCGTTCAGCACCATGACCTCATACAAAGCGACCCGGCCCTTGTACCCCGTGTCGCCGCACGCACGGCACCCATCGCCCTTTTTGGGCTCGCAGACTTTAGCTTCGGCGGCCTTCATACCGGCCTCTTGCAGCACCTGCACATTGGCCTGGTCGTCAGGGACCGGACACGCGGCGCAGATTTTTCGCGCAAGCCGCTGCGCGACGATCATGTTGACCGACGCGGTCACGAGGAACGGCTCGATCCCCATGTTGAGCAGCCGGTTGATCGTCGAAGGCGCGTCGTTGGTGTGCAGCGTCGACAGCACCAGGTGACCCGTGAGTGCGGCCTTGACGGCAATTTCTGCCGTCTCAAAGTCACGAATCTCGCCGACCATGATGATGTCGGGGTCCTGCCGCAGAAACGATCGCAGGGACGCTGCGAAGTTCAGGCCGATGTCGTCGTGCATCTGCACCTGATTGATGCCGGCCAGGTTGTACTCGACGGGGTCCTCCGAGGTGGAGATGTTGACCGCTTCTGAGTTGAGCTCCGAAAGCGCCGAGTACAGCGTCGTGGTCTTGCCAGATCCCGTGGGGCCCGTCACCAGGCACATCCCGTAGGGCCGGTGAATGCACTCCTTGAACTTGTCCAGTGGCTCTTGCTCGAAGCCCAACTTGGTCATGTCGAGTTCGAGTTTGTCGCGGTCGAGCAGACGCAGGACGATTTTCTCGCCGTACAGCGTGGGCAGGGTCGAGACACGGAAATCCATCTCCCGGTTTTTGCCGATACGCAGCTTGATGCGGCCGTCCTGGGGTAGGCGGCGCTCGGCGATGTCGAGCTGCGCCATGATCTTGATGCGGGAGGTGATCGCGTTCTTGAGCTTGTTGGGCGGCGTCATCTCCTTGTGGAGCACGCCGTCGATGCGGTAGCGGACGCGGTACGACTTCTCGTACGGCTCGATATGGATGTCCGAGGCGCCCTTGCTGATCGCGTTGAGCAAGATAAGGTTGCAGAGTTTGACGACCGGTGCCTGTTCGGCCTCGGCCTGGCTGTCGACGGCGTCGAATTCCTCGTCGACGTCGTCGCCGAAGTCGATGTCTTCGAAGTCGAGGTCTCCGATGACCTCGTCGTAACTCTCGAGTTGTTCCGTCTGCTGGTAGTACCGGATAATCGCTTCTTCGATCGCGGCGTCGGTCGTGACGACGGGCTCGATGTTCAGACCCGTAAGAAACTTGAGATCGTCGATTGCGTAGATGTTGCTCGGGTCGTTCATCGCGACGATGAGCGTCGAGCCCGCCTTCTGCACCGGAAGCACGGTGTGCTTGATCGCGACTTCTTTGGGGATGAGCTCGATCACCTGCGGATCGATCTCGAACTCGGCCAAGCCGATCGACGGGACCCCGTACTGCTTGGCGAGGAAATCGGTCAGTTCCTTCTCGCCGAGGATGCCCAGCTTCGCGAGGCTGTACGCCAGCCGCTTGCCCGAGCGGTGCTGGTCAGCCTTGGCCTCCTTGAGCTGGTCCGTCGAGATGATGCTCTCGCGGACGAGGATCTCACCGATGCGTTCGTTTCCCGCCATGCAACTCTCCGGGCCGCCCGTACGTTGGGCCGGCCACCAAGCCGCGGCGAGAGTATCAGACGACGGGGCCGCGACGCCCAGCCGGTGTCACGCGAACTGCACTGCAACCTGCGATCGCGAGGTCGACTTCTGCTAAGCTCCCGCCCCATGTCGGAAGACGATTCGCGGCGAGGCCGGAGTGATGGTCGCGAAGCAGTGCGTCGCGGACCTGGGGCGGGTCGTTCGCGGCCCATCGTGCGCGGCCGAGGCGTCAAAGTCGGCGAGCGTGCCGCGAGCAATGTCCGTGCTGGGCACCCATGGGTGTTCCGGGACAGCATCCAACGCGAGATCGATGGCCTCGCGCCGGGTGCGCCCGTCCAGGTTTGCGATGAAGATGGGGTCTCGCTCGGTTGGGGACTGGTGGAGCCAGAGGGGGCGGTCGCCGTACGCATGGCCGGCCCCGCCGGATCCGACCCGCGCTGGGACGCCGAGATTGTCGAGTCGCGCGTTCGCACTGCAGTGCAGGCCCGTGCGAGCTTGCCGAAAGCCGTCGCGAGCGCGTGTCGGCTCATCCACGGCGAAGGCGACGGGCTGCCCGGGGTGGCGGTTGACCGCCTTGGCGACTTTTTACTGATCTACAAGTACTCACGGGCCGCTGAGCCGTGGATGGACGATCTGGTTGAAGCGCTGAACAACGTGGTCCGCCCGGCCGGGATCTACATGCAGGACCGCCTCAAGTCGGTCACCGCAGAAGACCGCCGGCCGCCTGCGTTTCATCTCAAGGGCAAACCGGCGCCGACCGACCTCACGGTTGGCGAAGATGGCCTGATGTTTCACGTCGACCCGACGGCCCCCGTATCTCCGGGCCTGTTTCTCGACCTCCGCGAAGGCCGACGGTGGGCCGAGCGTATGTCGCCAGGCAAGCGGGTCCTGAATCTCTTCTCGTTCACGGGCTCCTTCGGCATGCGGGCGGTCCGAGCCGGGGCAGCCGAGGTCGTCAACGTCGACGCGGCGGCGCGATCGCACGCGAAGTGCCGTCAGAACCTCGCCGCGAGTGGACTGGACCCGGAGGCATGCGAAGGGGTCGTTGCCGACGTCTTTGGCTACCTGGAGCGCATGCGTCGTCGGCAACGCGATTTTGACCTGGTCATCGTAGACCCACCGCCGTTCTCGCGGGTCAAGGGGGCGATGTTCTCGGCGCTGCGACATTGGGAAGATCTGATGTCAGCCGTGGCGGGCGTGGTCGCGCCCGGCGGGGACGTGTTGGCGGTCAGCAACGCCAGCCGGCTCAGCGAAGACGAGTTGATGTACGCCCTGGGCCGCGGTGCGGCCGGGGCCAAGCGCGAGGCCCGTCTATCGGGCGAGTGCGGCCTGCCGGAGGACTTTCCGGTTCCGGCGGCCTTCACCGAAGGTCGCTACCTCAAGATCAAACTGCTGCGGTTGCCGTAATAGCCGTGTCCATCCGCGCAGGGCGGGTGACGGTTGGGCCATGGTGGTGCGTTTAAGGTAAGTTGGCGGCATGAACGAGATCTTCGACAGGGTGCTTCAGGCAGCGCGCAAACTCGGCGCCTCTGATGTGCATCTGAAGGTCGGATTGCCCCCGGTGTTCCGGATCCGTGGGTCGTTGCGGACGCTCAAGGATGTTCCGCCGATGACCAGCGACGTGATCATGACGTTCGCGATGAACATCATGACCGAGCGGATCCACGAGAAGTTCATGAAGGATTGCGAGGTCGACCTCGCCTACGCAACGCCGGACGCATTGCGCTACCGCGTCAACGTGTTCAAGCAGCGCGGAGAGTGCGGCATGGTGATGCGTGTCATTGCGGCGGAGATTCCGCCGTTTGAACGACTCAACCTGCCCACGCGGGTCAAGGAACTCGCGCGTGAGCAACGTGGGCTCGTGCTTGTCACCGGCATCACCGGTTCGGGCAAGTCCACGACGTTGGCGTCGATGATGAACGTGATCAACGCCGAGCGTGCGTGTCACATCATCACGATCGAAGACCCCATCGAGTACGTCTTTCGCGACCTGCGATCGGTCATCAACCAGCGCGAGCTGGGCTTTGACACGATGAGCTTCTCCAACGCGCTGCGCGCCGCGCTGCGTCAGGACCCGGATGTCGTTCTGGTCGGAGAGATGCGGGACCTTGAGACGATCGGCACGGCGATGCTCGCGGCTGAGACCGGACACCTTGTCTTCTCAACGTTGCATACGCTCGATGCCACCGAGACCATCACGCGCATCGTGCAGATGTTTCCGCAGGATCAACAGAACGCCATCCGAATGCAGCTGGCGTCGATCTTGTCGGCTGTGGTGTCGCAGCGGCTTTTGCCGCGTGCCGACGGTCGCGGGATGATTCCTGCGGTCGAACTCATGGTCAACACGCCTCGCGTCCGCGAGATGATCGTTGATCCCGCGCGCACCAACGAGATCGTGGACGCGATCCGTGATGGCCAGCATCCCTACGGGATGATTTCTTTCGACCAGTCGCTGACCGACCTGGTGCAGCGCAAATTGGTGACCTACGAGATGGCCCTGGCGGCCTCGACCAATCCTGACGACTTCGCACTGTATTTCCGCGGGGTCTCCGAGGGCGGCGGCGGCGGGGGCACCGGGATGGAGATTGAGAAGGGATATGGCGGATAGAGACCTATCGGCGGGCGAGATCCGTCGGCGCTTCATTGAGTTTTTTGCTTCGCGTGGGCACGAGCATGTGTCGAGCTCGCCGCTCGTGCCCCTCAACGATCCGACGCTGTTGTTCGTCAACGCGGGGATGAATCAGTTCAAGGACGTCTTCACCGGTCGTGAGACTCGGCCGTACTCGCGTGCGGTCACGGTGCAGAAATGCCTGCGGGCCGGTGGCAAGCACAACGATCTGGAAAACGTTGGCTTCACGCCGCGCCACCAGACGATGTTCGAGATGCTCGGCAACTTCTCGTTTGGCGACTACTTCAAGCCGGACGCAATTGCGTGGGCGTGGGAGTTCCTGACGCAGGTTGTTGGTCTGCCCAAGGAGCGTCTCGTGGTTACCGTGTTCGACGGCACCGGTGAGCGTGCGCCCGCCGACGGGGAGGCCTACGAGCTGTGGACCTCCCACATCGATCCTGCTCGTATCTATCGCTGTTCGGCCAAGGAAAACTTCTGGCAGATGAGCGATGTGGGCCCGTGCGGCCCGTGCTCCGAGATCCACATCTATAACGGCGAGGTTGCGCCTGCGACGGCGGACCAGCCACGCACAGGGCCCGAGTTCGAGGAAAACAACTACGTCGAGCTGTGGAACCTCGTCTTCATGCAGTACGAGAAAGTTGCGGATGGCGAACTCAAGGCATTGCCCAAGCCAAGTATCGACACGGGCTCTGGGCTCGAGCGCGTGGCCGCGGCCGTGGCGGGATACGACAGCAACTACGGCACCGCCTTGCTCGCGCCCATGGTGGAGCGCGCGCGCGCGCTTGCGGGGTCGGGCATGCCTGCGTCGGCGGGCGAGTCATCGTTGCGGGTCATTGCCGACCACGCGCGCGCTACCGCGTTCCTGATCGCCGATGGCGTGTTTCCTGACCGGGCCGGTCGTTCGTACGTGCTGCGCCGGATCATGCGCCGAGCGATTCGCCATGGCACCGAGATCGGGCTGAAAGAGCCGTTCTTCCACGAGGTCTGCCGCGAGGTCGTCCAGAGTTTCGGCGAGGTCTACCCGGAGCTTACGGCCCGCGCCGCAACGATCGACGAGGTCGTCCGTGGTGAGGAAGACTCATTCCGGCGGACGCTGGACCGCGGCCTTCGGCGCCTCCGTGGCGCTATCGACAGTTTTGACCGCAAGGGTTCGGGTGGGTTTCCGCCGGGCGTCGCCGCAGAGCTGTATGACACGTACGGCTTTCCACTCGACCTCACGGGCGTGATCGTGGAGGAGCACGGCCTAACTCTGGACGAGGCAGCCGCCGAAGCGGCGCTCAAGGAGCGGCAGGGGTCCTCTGGCGGTCGAGGGGTAGATCTGGGACAGGCGTCGGCTGTTGCCGACGTGTACTTCGGCGTGCACCAGCAGGTGGGCGACACCGAGTTCACGGGCTACGACGCGATATCGGGCGAGGCCAAGGTCGTGGCGTTGTTGGTGGATGGTGCGCGTATCGACGCCGCAACCCCGGGCACCGAGGTCGAGGTGGTGCTCGACCGCTCTCCGATGTACGCCGAGAGTGGCGGACAGGTGGGAGATGCGGGGACAATTGCCGTCGAGGGGGGATTGTCGATCGCTGTGACCGACACTTTCAAGCCGGTTGGTTCGATGCATGTGCATCGCGGCCGGGTAACGACGGGCTCGATCCGAGAGGGCCAGACGGTCACGGTTGCGGTCGACGGGCAGCGTCGGGCAGCGATTGCGCGCAATCATAGTGCGACGCACTTGCTGCACTTGGCGTTGCGGGAGGTCTTGGGCGAGCACGTGGCGCAGAAGGGCTCCCTCGTTACACCCGATCGGCTGCGTTTCGACTTCTCCCACGCGCGAGCGGTCACGCCCGACCAACGCAGGGCGTTGGAAACACGGGTCAACGCAATGGTCTTGGCGAATGCCGAGACGGTGACCAAGCTCGCCACACTGGCTCAAGCGGAGGCGGATGGCGCCATGATGCTGTTTGGGGAGAAATACGCGGACGAGGTGAGGGTTGTTCGTGTTGGTCAGGACTCCGTCGAGTTGTGTGGTGGGGTCCACGTTGCGCGCGCGGGCGACATCGGGTTGCTGGCGATCGTCTCGGAGGGCAGCGTGGCCGCGGGTGTCCGCCGCATCGAGGCGGTCACCGGGATGGGCGCCGTGCAGCACATGCAGATGCTTCCGAAGTCGCAGCGGATGCGGCCGGTCGGCTGCACGCACCCAATGTTGGGGAGATCGGCGCGCGCATCGAGAAGTTGCGGGGCGAGCTCAAGGATCGCGATCGCAAACTGAGCGCGCTTCAGCAGAAACTCGCGACGGGCGGCGGCGATGATGGCGACGATATCGTCGAGGTCAGCGGCGTGAAGTTGCTGACCAGGCGCGTCTCGGGCGCGGACGCCAAGTCGCTGCGTGCGGCTGCCGACATCCTTCGCGGCAAACTCGGGTCCGGCGTCGTGGTGCTCGCGGCCGAGGCCGGTGGCAAGGCCACCCTGCTTGTGGCGGTGACCAAAGACCTGTCCTCGGGTCGCGTGCACGCGGGCAGGTTGGTCGGGACACTGGCCTCGCATCTCGAGGGGCGGGGTGGGGGGCGGCCCGATTTAGCGCAGGCGGGCGGGCCAAATCTGGCCGGACTGGATGCGGC
>JAESSZ010001035.1 GCA_016763875.1 Nannocystaceae bacterium | reverse complement strand
GAGATCGTCGGCGACTCCTACCGCAACCCGCCGAAGGGGCGCCGAAAGAAGGCGGCCTAGGCGTGGTCACATCTGCCGAACTGAGGCGCCATTTTCAAAAGCCGACAGTTCCCATTCTCCAGCGCCGCTTTCGTGGTCACATCTGCCGAACTGACCACGGTCACATCTGCCGAGCCTTGACAATCTGTGTCTCGACGAGCTGCAGCACCTGAGTGTCCTGGGTGGGGATCCGCGAGAAATGATCGCTGAGCAGCAAACCGCCAGTGGGCCGATTGCATCGTCCAATGTGTACGCGGGGGGTAACTGGGCGGGCGGAGGAGCAAGTCCATTCCCACTACCCGCGGGCGGTCCCTGGTATGGCGGCGCTCCGGGCTCCATGACGGAACTCCCATTCCACAGTCCGATCTTTCCTGCCGATCTGCCGATCGGTGGCCGACGCGCTCGCACGAGACATCGACAATGATGAGCTAGGCAAAGCAGCTGGCGTTCGAGCTCAGGGCATGACCGGGGACACCTCTCGCTGCCACACCCAAGGGGTGTGCGTCGGAGCCAGTCGCGTGATTACGTCCTGCGTGACGAAGGGGCCGGTCGCGGGGAGCGATACATATGAGGGATTCCTGCAGGTCTATGACGTCTCAGATGGCCTGTTCCCGTTTACCAAGCAGCACGTCGAGGCGCGGGAGATCGCGGATCCTCCCTGGCAACACGCGGTCGTCGGGCAGGGTGTCCTTGGCAACCGTGTCACCACCGCATCGGGCGTGGTTCTTCCCGATACGATTCGCATGCTCGTTCCGGTGGTGCTTGGGCGAGAGGGACCAGTCGGTGCGCCTAGCTCCCCGTGTAACGGTAGTTTTGTCGACTTGCGCGATCGAGACGGCGGACTGGTTGCACGGTTTTGCCACACGTTTGAAAACGCGGGTCTGAACAATGACACGAAACCAGACCTATCGTGCTGCGCCCTGATCGTATTCTCGGGGCGGCTGTATCTCCTCGGCATACGTCACGAGTTCTTATACGTCTATCGAATCCACTGGTTTGGTGGCGCCAACGCAGACGCCGTAGTGTTCGCGAGACTCCAGGTGGCGCTCAACGTGAAGACCGACTGCGATCTGAAGCGGCCGGGCGGCGCGTCGGTGGACTGGCCGACGTACGCGAACGTGAATCTTCTGCAGACGGATTCGGGTGATGTGTTCATGCTCTGCGGACACGACGAGTGGCTCGACACTTGGCATCTTGGCGCCCTCAATCTCAATCCTCTTGGTGAGCACGCCGAGTCTGCTGCTGCGTTCGTGAAGCCACAGATCACCAAGATCGCGATCATGGACCAGAACTGGAAATTTCAGCCGAAGGACCTGTTCGAGGAAGGAGTCGCGATCTTTCAGGATGCAGACCAGCCCAATCGCATACGCTTCATTGCGACGCCGTGGGACTACCGTAAGAGTCGTTGCAGCCCGCTCAGCTCGTCGATCATGTGCACCCACTTCTGGGGCTGGAGCCGCGATCTCTGAGAAGCGGGACTACTTGGCTCACCGAGTTGTTAACCCGCAATGGCCACCGTTGGGAGTCCGGCCCTCGACACGGGGCCGGCGACCCGATCTCGTCCGCGACCGATCACTGGGAAAACGGGAAACAAACAATCGTGCAGCGCTCTCGGTACATGCACACCGTTGTCGATGGTCGCCGTCTATTCGATACCCGCACTCAGTTCGTCGGCGGTTGGCACGGTGAATCCGGCGTTCAGCCTCAACCCGCTGCTGCGCCCCAGTCCCAGCCACCCAATGGCCTTGTGGCCACCACAAGCTAAAGCCGCACTCGAACGAAGACGCCCGCGCCGCGAACACCAAGCGCCATCGTGCGCGCGGTACGGCTCCGCGTCGCGGCGACAGCCCGCCTACGACCGATGACGATCAGCGGGATTCCAACGGCCATCGCAACCGCAGCCATGATCCCGCCCGCGATCGCGAGCCGGTTGCCCGTTGCGCCGCGGCGCAACACGTCGCGGCGCGCCTCGATGTCTTCGCGGCGATTGAGCGACGCGAGGTCTTGGTTGGCGCCGTTGCCGATCCCGAGGCCGGCCCCCAGGAGGATGTAGGCAGCAACGCCCCCTAGCGTCACGGTCGTTCCAGCCACGACCATGCCGTGTCCACGCGGATGGGCCTTCGGCTCCGGACCAACGACGTCCTGCGCCCGCTCGGGGCCGTGCTCCGCCGCGGGAGCGGTCGCCTCCGAGGGGGGCTCAGCCAGCGCGGGGACAGGCGCCACGATGACGCCGAGCGCAAGCAGCCACACCAGCGGCCGCGCGACCGCACTATGACCAATGCCATCAGCCAGTCCATCAGTCATGGGTCGACCTCCAGCACCACAACCGCGCCCGACTCAGCGTCCCATACGATCAGCTCCGGCAGCACGTCGCCGTTGAGATTCGCGACTAGCACGTCCGCGACCGCAGAGGGCCCGGGCAACGCGACGATGTCCGAGACCTGCGTCCCACGTGCGAGCGCGAGCACCAGCCCGGCCGAGGCGCTGGCCACTGCGATGTCGCGATCGCCATCGCGGTCAAGGTCCGCGACGATCAGCGCACGTGGTGAGGCCGCGACGACAAAGGGCTCGCGTCGCGAGAAGGTGCCGTCGCCGTGACCCACATCCAGGACAACGTTGCCCAGCACGTCGGCCGTCAGGACGTCACGCGTGCCGTCACCGTTGGCATCCACGAGCGCCACGGTCGCGATCTGGGCCTCGAACGCCAACTCAGCCACGGCCGTCATCGCCCGACCTGAGCGCAGATACAGCTGAGATCCGCCTGCGAGCGCGACTTCAAGCGCGCCGCCATTGGCCAACTGTGCCGCCGCCAGCGGAACCACCGTTCCCGGAAGGCTGACGCTAACCCCAATCCGCAGCACACCGTCGGCTCCGACCTCGAGTGCGGCCACTTCAGTCCGGCTGTCGGCGATGGGACGGGATGCCGCGACAAACGGCGTGGTTTCCTCGCTCGCAGGCACAAACAGAAGTGCAGTGGTCGGCCCCCACTCAAGGCCTCCGGTGCCAAACGAGAACACGAGTGCGCCCGAGCCCGCCCCGAAACGAAGCGTGTCGCCGTTTGCGGTGACTGCGTCCACGGTCTCGTCCGAATCGAGATCTCCGACCGCGAGAAGGTCAGCGGGACCCGGCAGCGCAACGCTTTCTGGATCTTCGAACGTGCCGTTGTCGCCGCGGAGCACCGTCAGCTCGCTGAGACCTGGTTGCAGCCCGACCAAGTCGAGCATGCCGTCGCGGTCAACGTCTTGCGGGCGAATCAACCCGCCCACGAGCCCGAGTTCGATCCGTTGTCCCTCGCGAAAACAGAGTTCACCCGGTTGGGACTCGCCATCGCCACACAGCCCGCAGATCTCGTTGTCGCAGGTTTGGCCGCCGCCGCAATCGCTGCTGCGGCGGCATACCGCTCCCACGGTCGCGTTCCCGTTGAAGCACGCCCCTGCGGCGGTGAGTCCGACAACCAGGGCCATTTGGGTCATGAGCCGGGCGACGGGACGAGCCACGCAAGCGTACGATTGTGCG
>JAESSZ010001034.1 GCA_016763875.1 Nannocystaceae bacterium | reverse complement strand
TTGTTCATCGTCAGCACGGTGACCCCACTCGTGGTTTTGCTCAGGATGAGATCCACGGGCGCAGCTTACCGTCGCACGGGCATCGCGTCCGTCGAGGAGCACGGCCGCGAACGGGGACCCTCTGCGAGGTACCCTAGCCCTGCGGCACGGGCGGTTCAAAGTCGTCGCAGACCTCAACGATGACCCCCACGGCGGCGGCAAGGAACGGGCTGTAGTCGGGCTCGCAAACGCTGGCGCGTGAGCTGTTGGTGAACTGGGTGATGAACTCCCCGAGGCGTGGCGCCGCGATCGGGTCGGGGCAGATCTCGTCCTGGCCGCCGTCGGGAAGCAGCCCGAGCACGACGACCGCTTCTGGATCCCCAGATTTTGCGTCGATGATCGCTTCGGCCCAGGCCGGCGGCTCATCCGGTGAGATCGCGTCTGGTTCGTCGGTGATGATCGTGACCACCAAGATCGCATCATCCCGAAGGAACCCTGCGTTACACCCATCGTCGTCCACCATAGTCGGCGAAACCGAGCGGACCATCGCTTCGGCGGTGCGCTCCTGCGAGTTGCCGTCGACGCCGACTTGAGCGATGCACGAGAACGCAGCTTCAAGGTCATCCGCGCCGTTGGTCAGGTAGCGCGCGCCGCCGCCGTCGAAGCACACCGCGTTGCTGGCCCCCTCGCCGTAGGGCGCAAGTTCGCCGCTCCCAATCGTGATATCGCAAAGCGCTGGTGGCGGCGTGTCGCAGGCGAAGTCGTCCGCGTCCGGGCAGGTGCCCAAGGTCGCGCAGGCGTTGGCGCACTCTGCCCCGCCCCACTGTGCGTCGGTGTCGATGACCATCACGTGCCAGTTGTCGGCAGGTACCGCGTCTCCGATCTCCGTCGCAAACCCGGGGAAGCTCGCGATGAGGTTGGCCTGATGGGCCTTCATCGACTCCGAACTGTCGATGATGAACAGGAAGTCGATAGCCTCGCATCCGGTGGTGCTGGTGGGAGGTTGGAAGACGTCGTGGTTCACGCCGAAGTCTAGCTTCACGCCCGTATCGTCTTCGGGCACGCTGATGCCGCCCGTGGTGCCTCCACTGATGCCGCCCGTGCCGTCATCGCCGCTGCCCGCAGGCTCCTCGCCGCCGCATCCGCCCAGGAGCGCGGCGCCGACAGTGAGCGCCCGTCGGCGTCGCAGCAACAGACCGAGCAGTCCGGCCAGCAGGAGCGCCGTGGGGGTCTCGTCGTTGCCCTGTGTGCAACCGCAGCCACCTTCGCCATCTCCACCATCAGCACCGCCGTCGCCGCCGGTCCCGTCTGCCGTCGCGGTCCCCGCGTTTGTGGCGGTCCCAGTCGAGTTGCCGCCTTCTCCCTCGGCCCCGCCCTCTCCCTCGGCCCCGCCTTCTCCCCCGTCGGTGTCGTCGTTTCCTGTCTCGTCGACACCGCCTGATGTCTCGGACGGAAAGTCGTCGCCATACTCAGTCTCGGTCGCGTTGCTCGCCAACACGAACGGGTTGAGTCCCACACGGTAATCAAGCGTCGCGGCATTCGAGTAGACCCCAAATGATTCGAGCGTAACCTCGATCTCGAGGTCGCCCGACTCGCCGGGCCCGAGGTTTCCAAGATCCCAGGTGACCGACGTCCCGTCGTATGTCCCGCCCATCGTGGCCGACACAAACGTGGCACCGTCCGGGAGCGGATCGATCAGCACAGCATCGAGCGCGGTCGCGAAACTGGTGTTGACGTAGGTCAAGTGAAGGGTGATGTCGGGGTCCAGCGTCGTCGCTGGCGCACCAACGGCGACCGCGATTGTGGGCAACCCTTCGACGGTGGCACACGGGGCCTCGAACAACGAGTTGAGAAACATGCGGGTGCCCTGCGAGTCGTCGTGGGCAGAGACCGGCGAATCGGTGGAGTACTGGTGCCCCCCGAGGTAGCTGATCTTTCCGAACTGTCCGCACTCCTTCGCGGACGGTGGGCACTCCCCATCGAGGAACCCGGTCATCCACACGTCCTCAACCCCTTCGGGGGTGCCCGCCGCAGTCAACATGACGATGTCACCGGCCAGATAGCTGTCGCCAGGGGGCAGCGTGTAGGAGGGCTCGCTGCCCCCGACCGTCCCAAACGCACCGTCTAGCTGGCCGAACGGCGAATCGGCGTTGAAGAAGTCGACCTCATCGGGTCGGTCTCCGAACTCAAAGCCATTCGGTGTCAAGAAGAAGCCGTGCGGTTCGAGGTTCTCGAACGCATTCACAGCTTGGCACTCTGCGAAGAAGTGCGTTGGGTTGTTGAGGTACGCGCGTACTTCGGCGACGACCTCGGGGTTGCCTTCGGCGTCGTTGACCCCCCAGTGCATCGACATCAGTTGGCAGTAGACAGGATCGCCGTCCTCATCGAACAGCGAGCCGTCGGTATGGCTGGTTTCTGTCGGGCCGGAGAGTTCCTCGATGTCGAGCATGTCCGGGCTGTCGTCGTCCCACGCCAAGCTGAGCGCAGAGTCCGGAATGGCTGCGGCCTGCATGTACCCGCGGGCGATCCTTTGGTTGCCGTCGGCGACCATCGCGATCGTCGGGGCGACCACGAGATAGCGAGCCACATCGCCTTCGAATCCCTCCGTTGCCTGGTGAACGGCGGTTTCTGGATACGCGTCAATCCAGTCGTCGATGATCGTTTCCGCCTCGTCAGCGTCTGATGAATCGATCACCCACGGGCCGGCCCGATAGCCGTGATCAGTGATCGCGGCACCGGTCGCCACATCGGTCGCCGAGGTTGTGAAATCGGCGTCGCCGAACTCCTTGCCCGCGAGGATGACCCACCGTACAGGGACACCGTTGCGCAGAAGCTCGTACACCAGGCCGTAGGCGCGCAGCATCCCGTCGTCTTGGACATCGGTGTCCATCGGGATGATGTAGGACCCGGGCTCAAACTCGTCTGCCTGGGCAGACGTCGCGGCCATCGCGACGATTGTTCCAACGATCAGCGTGCTCAGTTTGCCCATGCGCATCTTTCAGAGATCGACGTCATCGACCGATCCCGCAACCTCTTGAGCCACTGTAGCGGGTGGCGCTCAACAAGAGCGCGCGGCCTCGCAAAACCCTGCGGATTGTGGACCGCCTAGACAGCGTTCGGTGAATTGCCCAGCCCGGCGAGATGGCCA
>JAESSZ010001033.1 GCA_016763875.1 Nannocystaceae bacterium | reverse complement strand
CGGCGATGGCCCGCCCGCCCAACGATCCGGCGCGCGCCGCGTTCGAGGCCGAACTCAATGCCGCCGAGCTGTCCGACCCCGGGGCGATTCACCGCGCTCTCACCGCGCGCGATCCCGAGCTGGCGGAGTCGATCCACCCGCGCAATCTCGTGCGCTTGCTCCGCGCCCTGTGGCTGGTGAAACTGCACGGACGTGCGGTCTCGGAGACCCGCCGTGCGGATCCGCCACGAGCGCGGCTGCGCCTGCTGATGGTCGTGCTCGACCCTGGCCCTACCGCGCTGCAGCCTCGTATCGAGGCCAGGCTTGGGCGCATGCTCGAATGCGGTTTTTTGGCTGAGGTAGAGTCTCTGCATGCTGCCGGTTATGATGCCAACAGCAAGGCGATGCGGAGTCTGGGGTACCGACAGATGCTCGAAGTGGTCGAGGGTCGCAGCTCGCTCGCCGAGGCGCGCGAGGCGATAATCGTGGCGACACGTCAGTACGCCAAGCGGCAACGGACGTTCCTTCGCAGTCAGCTTCCCGCCGAACGCATCGTGACGATTCGTTCGGCGACCGAGTGTCCGTGGACTCTCATTGAGCACTTTTTACAGAGCCCACCAGGAGGGCACCGTGAGCAGCAAAGTTCTGGAATTTGAGCGGCCAATTATTGAGCTCGAGGGCAAGATCCGCGAGTTGAAACTGCTGTCGGGAGGCAGCTCCGAGATGGCAGCGGAGATCGCTCGCCTCGAGGACAAAGCGCGGGAACTGCAGCGCGAGCGCTTCGCGTCGCTCACGCCGTGGGAACAGGTCCAACTCGCCAAGCATCCCGACCGCCCCTTTACGCTCGACTACATCAGCGAGCTCACCACCGACTTTGTGGAACTCAAAGGCGATCGTGCTTTCGCCAATGACCCGGCCATCGTCGCCGGGCTCGCTCGATTCCGTGGCCGCAGCGTCATGGTGATCGGGCACCAAAAGGGTCGCAACACCAAAGAGAATCTCTACCGGAACTTCGGTATGGCGCGACCGGAGGGGTATAGAAAGTCGCAGCGGCTCATGCGGCTCGCCGCCCAGTTCGACCTTCCGATTTTCTGCTTCATCGACACTACGGGCGCCTACCCGGGGATCGGGGCCGAGGAACGCGGGCAGTCCGAGGCTATCGCGTCGTCTCTGGAACTCATGTCCACGCTGTCGGTGCCGACAATCAGCGTTGTGATCGGTGAAGGTGGATCCGGTGGTGCACTGGCGATCGGTGTCACCGATCGGATCCTCATGCTTGAGCATGCGGTCTACTCGGTCATCTCGCCACGCGGGTGTGCGTCGATCTTGTGGAAGGACCCCGAGGCGGAGCAGCGTGCGGCCGGCCAGCTCAAACTGACCGCACACGACCTGGTGTCGTTGGGGATCTGCGACGAGATCGTTGGCGAGTCCGTAGGCGGTGCACACCGTGGCTTGACCGAGACCGCGAGCGCGTTGTCCGACTCGCTCAGCCGACACCTGGCGGAGTTGACCGCGATGACCGTTGAGGAGCGCACCGACAAGCGCTACGCCAAGTACCGTGAGATCGGACATTTTGAGCCGCTGCTCGATGTCACCGAGAGCCCGGCCGAGAGCCCGGCCAGCTAGGATCCGGAAACCACCGTGCTCCCACAGATTGTCCTGTTGGCGGTGGCGCTGTCGGGCATGGCGTTCGCACGTCTGCTGCGCCGCTTCGACGCCGCCCAGCGCGGTTACATGCTCGTGGTGGGGGCGGTGTTCTTGCTTGGAGCGGGGGCGGCGGTCAACGCGGACCGGTTTCTTGGCGTGGTCGCGGTCGGACTCACCGTGCTCGTGGTCATCATCCCCTGGGTCTTAGAACTGCTCGCGCGCCTGGCCTTCAACCATGGTCGGTTGGCCGTCGCCGTGCGCATGGCGGGTCTGCGCGCGATGCTGATGCCGGGCGCAGGGTTTGGACGACAGCAAGAGATCCTGTCCGGGTTGGCGATATTGGAGCGCGACGGCGTCGATAAGGCGTTGTCGCACTTCCGAGGCCTGGCCGACGACGCGGAAGACGGCGGCGAGTTGGCCGTCATCAACGAGCAGATCGTCTCGATGCTGTTTTATGGCCAGCGGTGGGACGAAGGCATCACGCACTACGAGCGTCGTTTTCCTCCCCGGTACGCGGCGATGCGGCCTGCGTTGGCGCTGGGTTTGTTGCGGGCCTACGGGGAGTCCGGCCAACTTGAGACCGCGGCCGGTTTGCTGCGCGCGCTCGAGGAGGGGCCTGTGGGCGCTGACCCGCGGGCTGGCGGATTGCTTTCGCAGGCGCGGCTCACGTTTCTCGCCTACGCGGGGGCGGCGAGCCCGGTCTCGGACGCTCTGACCGGCGCACGACGACGAGTCCTGGGGCTTTCTGCCGCGAGTGGGGCGCTGTTCCGAGGCATCGCGTTGTCTCGGGCCGGGCAGTCCGAGCGCGCAGCCGAGGCGTTGGTTGCGGTTGAGGACCTGGCCGGGACGAGTGATGACCGTGTCGTGGACGCGAGTCGTGCGGCGCTTGCCGAGTTGTCGGGCGAAGATCACGGGTCTCCGATCGAACTTCCGGCCGAGATGTCGCGTTACGCCGCGGTCGTCGCCGAGCGCCTCGAGACGTTTCTGTGTGCCGCGCCCACCGTTCGGCGTCAAAGCACGTTGGTTGCCACCCCGCTGCTCATGGGGGCGATGGGGTTGGGCTACTTGGTCGTGCTCGGACTGCAGCGCGGCGGTTTCGGCGTTCTGGTTGCCGGGGCGGTGACCGGGGAGTTGTGGCACGCCGGGTCGTGGGGCAGGGCCTTGGTCGGCGGGTTGGTCACCGTCGATCCGGTTGGCCTGCTTCTCAACGTGTACGCGATCTGGTTGGCGGGTCCCCTCGTTGAGCGGATCTTCGGTCCGATGCGGGTGATCGTGACAGGTCTACTTTCTGCGGCCGTTGGCTTGGCACTGTCGGCGGCAACGGCAAGCAATCCCTCGGCGATCGTCTCGGGCGGTAGCCTGATAGCGTTTGGGATCACGGTGGGCTCGTTGTGGACTCTGCTCCCGTCGCGCACGCCCGGTATTGCCGCACGCACCCGTCGCAGCATCGCGATCCCGTTGGTGCTCGTCGGCTTGGCGCAGGTCGTGTCGATTAAGCCTGGCTTGCTGGCGGCCGATGTCTCGTTTGCCGGCCTGGCGGCTGCGGCGCTTGTGGGCATGGTGTCTGTGGGTCTCGTCCCCGCACGCGGTTGGGCGGCCAAGCTCGTAGGCTCGCTCGCTGTCCCGCTCGTGCTGCTCACCGTGTACGGCGGGTACAAGGTCGCGAGCGAGGACGTGGAAGCGTTCGTTACGGCGCGTCGCGAAGGGGTCGAGTTGTCCGGCGCGCTGGTTCGGCTGCCGCTAGCCTTCGCCCCGACTCCGCGACGTGACGTCGCCTTGATCCCTGTGCCCCTGCAGGCCGGCTGGGTCGATACGATCGAGCTGCGCAGCGGCGACCTTGTGCAGGTGTTCTCTGCGCCTGCTGAGGAAGGGCGCGCTGAGGAAGGGGCGTCGGGCGTGACCTCGGCCCGCCCGTCGTGTGCGCTGTTGCGGGTCCACCCCGAGTTGGGACACGAACTGACTGCGCTACCGGATGCGACGCTGCCGCCCGCATTTGAGGCGGCGTTCGACGAACTCAGCGGGGAACAAAGCTCCGGGCTGCGCGCGTGGACCCTGCGCCGAAACGGAGCCTCTCTCGGGGTCGTGATTGAGCGCACGATGGGCGATGGCCAGGACGCGCCGACGCTGGCGATCCTCGCCGTGCCCGCGCACGCACTTGACCACGCACCGGGGTTGTACGCCGCGATTTTGTTCGATGCAGTGGCGATCGGCGTGAACTGAGCGTCGCGACGGCTATACTCGTGCGTGGATACGCCTGCCCGCGTACCCAGCCGACTCGGGCCGATGCCGCGCCGTCAAGACAACGATCACCTTCCCATCGTGGCCGGGATGATCGTGGTGTCTGTGCTGCTGCATGTGGTGTTGTGGCCGGTGGGGAACAAACTGTTATCTCTGACATGGAGCGGTGGCGCGGTGTCTCAGCCCGACAGCGTCATGGAAGTCGCGCTCATTGCGCCGCCGTCGGAAGATGAAGCAATCGTGCTTGAGCCGGACGAGGTGCGGCCGCCTGAGCGGGACGAAAAGATTGTTCAACTCGACCGTGTCGTGGACGAGCGGCCGCCGGAACGGACGCCGCACCGTTCCGAGTTCGACAATCGCGTCGAGCACGAGACCAAGGCGCCGAACCGGCCGCCTCGCCCCGGGCAAGCGCCGCAAGTTGCCGGCCAACCGAAGGTCCAGCCGCGCGAGACCTCGCAGCAACCGCCGCCGGAAACGTCCGCAAAGTCGCTCAATCTCGATGCTCGCGGCACCTCCGACGCCGCAGCGGGCCACACCGTCGACGAGGCTCGTGCCGCGGAACTCGCTCGTGGTCAAGAGCGTGGCCAGGGCGTGGCACCGCCTCCGCGGGCGGGCATGCTGGGCTCGGCCGACGCCTTACGAAAAACGTTCGGGCGACCGGGGACGTACGACTCGCTGAAGGACATCGACGAGGGCGATGAGAACCTGCTCAACTCGCGGCGGTACAAGTACGCCTCGTTCTTCAACCGTGTGCGCAACTCTGTGGCGCAGCACTGGAAGCCGGTCGCGGTCCATCGCGCCCACGACCCGGAAGGTCGAATCTTCGGTGCCAAGACGCGGCGGACCAAGCTCGTCATTCGGCTCAATGCCGACGGCTCGCTCGCCAAGATCATGATCGCTCAGGCCTCGGACGCGGCCCACCTCGACGAAGAGGCGATTCGGGCGGTGCGTCAGGCCGCGCCGTTCGACAACCCACCCACTGGGTTGGTCGACCCCGATACCGGATTCATCGAGTTCGGTTTTGGTTTTGTGTTCGAGTTGCGCGGCAAAAATCGGATCTTCCGGTATCAACGTTAGGCGCTGCGCGGCCGGAGCTATCCTTCGGGGGTGAGTGAGGCGCACGTGGACACGCCTGCACCGACGATTCGAATCGGGGCGAGGCCGCTCATTGGTATCAGGCCTCCCCCGTCACTTCCGTCGTAGTCGAGCCGGGTGACCCGGCTCGAACTTCCGGTGGATGACTCCGTGAAGAAGTAGAAATCGCCTCCCCAAAAACCGAACGCGAACGCCTGGGTGAGGCTCAGACCGACCAACGGCACCGTCTCAATGATTGCCGCCGTCTCTTTGTCGAGTTGATGCAACGACGCGATACCCCCGCTGCTGGGTGCCGCGAACGCGAACAGGCGGCCGTCGCCAGTGCCGCTGAGCTCGGCCATGCCGATGTCCAAAGCGCCGACGATCTCCGTGGACAACGTCCCCGGATCCAGCCGGGCCAAGGCTCCCGTGCCGCTGCCGTCGTCGCCGGTGACCATGTACAGCTGGTCGCAGTTGTCCAGCTCGCCCGCGGATGCAAACGCCATCCCGACCATGCCGAAGCCTGGCGCGGGCATGTACCCGCTGTCAGCGCAGTCGCCCGGGGCCGAAACGGGCGCGCGATGCAGCGTGCCCGAAACGCCGCCCGGTCCGGGAATGAACCCGATAAAATCCATCCACGCGTTGCCGCGCCGCGACACGCTCATCGAGAACGGCGCCGATAGCCCGGCATCGCATCCATGCGCCCCGCGTATCGAGAACGCGTTGGTCGGCGGATCGTAAAACCACAGGTCGCCAGCTTCCCCCAGAACGTAGATGCCATCATCGACGTCTTCGCACCCGCAGCTGGCGCCTCCGTCCGGGTCCGGGGTGCTGCCAACGTCTAGGGCCAGCGTGCTGCCGTCCTCGCCATTGTCCTCGCTGGGGTCCTCGCCGTGGTCCTCGGTGCCGTCACCGACCGAGTCCTGGCGCTCACCGGTGCCGGACCCCGAATCGTTCCCCGTGGACTTGGTATCGTCGGCTGCATCGTCGTCGGCGCCGGACGGCGTGCCTCCCGCTGGATCGAGTTCGGACCGCTGCGTGCTCCCGCACGCGGTAAGGGCCACGCAGACGGACAAGCTCAGTTCTAGGCCCTGCATCGAGCCCTAGACTATGGGCGGCCGCCAGTGTCGGCATCGGTAGGACTGCGTAGCGTGCTCGCCGCGAACCCTCGGGTGGTTCAGGCGAGTCCGAGTCCGCGTTCAAGCACCCAACGGGTCAAGGCGCTGCGGCTTCGGATATCCAGTCGCGCGTAGATGTGGTCGAGGTGGCTGGTCACCGTCCGCGGGCTGATGCCCAGTTTGTCGGCGATCTCAGCGCTTGTCATCCCGGTTGCGACCAACCGCGCAAGTTGGAGCTGGCGCGCCGACAGGGTCGCGGTGCGCTCGGCCGCGCCGCGTTCCAAGTACACCAGCCGGACCACGGCATCGGGTCCAAAACTGATACGGTCACCACGGGCGAGCGCGTAGCTCTCGACCCGCTGCTTTCCCACGTACGTCCCGTTGGTCGAGTCCAGGTCGGTCACGACCACCTTGCCCACCGCGTCCACGTCTACGCGTGCGTGCCGACGCGAAACGCCAGACTCCGCGAGGCGGATCTCGACGTCGTGGCCCTTGCCGATGATGCTTGCGCCGCGGCGCAAGGCCAGGCGTTCGCCTTGTCGAGCGCCGCTGGCGACCTCGAAGAAGGGGTGTCGATCGGGCTCTGGATCCCCGTTCGACGGACGGAGCGTGGTCAGATCGTCGTCGGCCACCCAAACAGGATAACTCAGCCTTCGGGCTCGCAGGCCGTATTTTGAATGCCCGCACCCGTCATGTCGGAGTACGTATACGGCGTCACGAGGCCAGCGTAACTGTCGACAATCGTTTCGGTGGCCGTATCGATCTTGTGCGCAACGCCGGTCACGGCCCATACATTGCCGTGGATGTCGCCGCTGACACCCTTCACCGATCCCCCGGGGATCGGGAGCGTGCCGCCCACCGTCATCGTCGCGGGATCGATCCATACGACCCCATTGCCGCCCGAGCTGTATGCCGTCCAAATGCGCCCGTCGACAGACTGCGCGATGCCACCCTGACCCGAAAATCCTGGCACCGTCTCCCACTGACCGGTGCCAGGATCGAGCCGCCCTGCACCGAAGCCGGTGGCGTAGCTCGATACCCACACCATGCCGTCTCGATCGACCGCCAGGCCATACGGGGACAGTTCAGAGGCTGGAGGAAACACTTCGGTCTGCATTGTGTCGCGATCGATCGACGCCAAGTCGCCGTTGTTGATCACAAGCCACAGCTTGCCGTCGGGCGCAACGGCGCCGCCGTAGGGCCCAAAACCGCTGCACGACAATCCCTCGACGATCACAGTGTCCAGCACCGAGCCGTCCAAACCCGCCACGAGCGCGACCTCGACGTCGGAAAAAGCATCGGCGAATCCAGGCATGAATCCGCCACCGCAACCCGCGGTCCAAACAGCCTCGTCTTGGCAATGTTGCTCGTCGAGGCGTCCGCTCCATGCGACCGGGCGCTGCGTCGTCCAGTCATTGAACGGCAGGTACCAATCGACGCAGTCGTCCTGCCCCCAGGGCAAGACATCCCCGGCTCCCGACGAAGTCTGCAGACCTGGTTGGCCATTGCGGCTCTCGTCGCAGAAGGCATCGCGCGCCCAGATCTTGACCAGACCTCCGTGCCGATTGGCGACCGCGACCGAGCGCGCGTTGACACTCACCGAAGTTCGCGACGGGTTACCAGCGCGGTCGGGGCGAGTGATGTAGCGCCCCTCTTCGACCATTGTTTCCGTGTTGATCTTGGACACGGTCCCGTCCGAGGAGTTCGCGAGCCAGACGTAACTCCACTCGTCGGTGCCGCACTTGCAGTCGACGGGCAGTGGGGTGTCAGAGCCCACGTCCAGCAAGATGCTGCCGGAGTCGGTGGGCGGGCCGCTGTCACCGTCGGCCCCTCGGGTTGTCTCGCCCGAACTCGAATCGGGTTCGAGGCCAGACCCTCCGGGCGCTCCCGAATCTGTCCGCCCGGGCGCCGACGTTTCCCCGGCGGCCG
>JAESSZ010001032.1 GCA_016763875.1 Nannocystaceae bacterium | reverse complement strand
GTTCGCATGCGGGCGTTGGCGGAGGGGAGTCCGGAACTGCTGAGCGGGCGTGTCTCGTCGATCTGCGACACGGACTTCGCCGAGGCGCTGGCGGGGTTGGGCGAAGGTGGCCAACCGACGCTGGCGCCGTTGTGCTACCCGGAGTGCGTTGCGGACCTCGATACAGACAGCGGGGGACTGCAGCCGCAGTGTGTCGTGACGCAGGCCTTCGGGACGGACGAAGGGCGGGTGACCCAGGCGGTTGCTGCGTGCACTGGCATTCCCTCGGCGCCGCAGATCCCGGAAGGCAGCGAGGTCTGTTGGTACCCGCGGATCGATCGTGTGGGCAGTACCCCAGAACTCGAGGACGACGTTGATGCTCGATGCATCGAGGCGGGGAGCAACATTCAGGTCCAGATCGTACGCGCGGGCGGGACGCTGGAACCCGGTGGCACGTCGATTCTCGCGTATTGCGAGCCCGATCCTGCGTGTCCTTAGTTCGGTGATGGTGGCCGCTGCCAACCTGGTTGGCCGACAACGCAGTTGGCAGAAAAAACCTTTCGGAAACCGTCGTGCTCGGCCCGTGTGGGAACGATTGAACGGCGCCATGGCGGCGACGATCGAACGAAAGGTAGACACGGATGATCACGCCACAAGCTCGGATGGGGGTGCTCGCGCTGGCGGGCTTGGTTTCACTGGGAGTCGCCGGTTGCAACGCGCATCCGCTCAAGGAGGTTCGGCTCCAGCAGGAAACGGTCGGTGGTGGCACCGTCGCGGTGGTCCAGCGCAAGGATGTCGACATCCTGTTCGTCATCGACAACTCGGGCTCAATGGGAGAGGAGCAGGCGACGCTGGCTGCCAACTTCGCGAACTTCATCGACACTCTGGAAGAGCCTGGTGTGGAAGCAAACTACCGGATCGCGGTGACGACCACGGATTCCAACCATGCGCACTGCGCTGGGGGAGAGAATGGGCGGTTCCAGATCAGCAGCTGCCGTAGCCGGACCCAAGAGTTTCAACGTGCAGCGACAACGGGCGCCGAAGACAATTTTTTTGACGAATCGTGCGCTGCGGTGTGCGATCTGGACAGCATCGAGACCACGCCCACCACGACCCTCGTCGATCGCAGGCCGAGATCGCGTCCGTGGATCGAGAGCATTGGTGGCGTGACTAACTTGCCGGAGGGGGTGAGCCCTACCCAGGCATTCCAATGCGTGGGACCTCAGGGGGTCGCGGGTTGCGGATACGAAGCGCCGCTCGAGTCGATGCGCCAGGCGTTGGTGCGTTCGTTCGTGGACACCGAGCCTTCGTACGGCTTCATTCGTCCGGGCGCGATTTTGGCGGTGGTGATCGTGACGGACGAGGCCGATTGCTCGGCGCGGTACAAGGACTTCGCAGATCCTTGGGACCCGAATGGAAGCCGTACTTTTTGGTCTGACGAGAACCTTGCGGGGAGCTATCCGCAGTCAGAGGTCTGCTGGTTCGCTGGCGTGAGCTGCGAAGACAACGGCGATGGCACCAAGACGTGCAGCCCCGCCAACAAGGACGAAGCGGGCGATCCTACGGACGATGACGGTGCGGTGATGCACCCGCTGAGTCGCTACACCGACTACTTGCAGTCACTGGAGAACAAAAAACGTGAGGTCGATGCTGCGGCGGGACTCGATAGTTCCGACGTGCTTGTGGCGGTCATCGGCGGTGTTCCCCCCGGCTACGTCGCGGGCCAAGAGATCCCGTACCGCGACGGTACGGTTGGGCCAGACATAGATTTCCAGGCGAACAACGGTATCGCTCCCGGTTGTCGCACCGAAGGCATTGGCGAGGCCGTGCCCCCGGTCCGACTTCGCGACTTCGCGGCGGCTTTCGAGACTCACGGGGGAGCGCGAACAAATCTCTTCTCGGTGTGTCAGGCCGACTACTCACCCGCACTCAAGGAGATCGCCGACCGCATCGTTGACCAAGTGAAGCCCGCGTGCGTGCCGCTGTGCGTCGAGGACATCGATTCGATCTCGGGCGACACGGTGGAGCACAACTGTGTGGTCACCGAACTCGTTCCGGAGATTGGCGGTACGCCGAGCGAGAACCGGGTGCCGCCTTGCGAGATTAAGGACGACAAGGCGATCGTCCCCGACGGAAACGATGCCTGCTACTTGTCGCTATCAGACGCGGACAAAACCAACGATTCCGAGCTGGACGACATGAGCGCGGGTTGCGTCGAAGAGGGATGGAACCTTGAGTTTAAGATCGTTCGTCGCGATGGCGTTCGAGAAGAGCCAGGGTCTTCGATCAATGCCAAGTGCAGCGCCTCGCAGCTCAAGGCGATCGACTGTCCGAACCTATAGAGGAAGAGAAGCCCGCGGGTGCTCGGTTCTAGGGGTGCAGGGACCGAGGCTCGGCGGTGGGATCGACGAGCCTCGGGGGTGTAAGACCCGCGTGCGTGAGTCGGACCAATGCTTCGTCGAGTCCGAAGAGGCCGGCCGCGCTGTGGGTGCCTGGCGGTGGTGCCTCGATGTCGCGCCACAGCAGCACGACCGCGGCGGTGCCCAGCGCGGTGCCCTGGACACCGCTCGCAAAATCGAGGGCGCGCACGGTCTCGTTGGCGCAGCCGGCATTGGCGACCGCGGTGAGCTGAACTCGCGTGTCCAGCCATCGTAGGGCCAGGCTCCGCAGCGCCAGTAGGGCGCGGTAGGTGAGCCCGAGCACGAGTTCACGAAGTGGCCCCGCACGTTCGATAACCCATTGAGAGACGACAAAGAGTGGTCGCAGCCACGATGGGACCAACGCGAGGTGGCTGGCGACCGCGGGCGCTTGCGAGACACGCCGGACCAGCACGGTGTCGGCCAACGTGACCGCGGTCGATGCCGCGAGACCTGTCCCGAGATAGGGGATCGGACGGGCGTCGCCAAACGCAGGGCGTTCGCGTTGTTTTCCCCCGACGAAGTCCAGGCCGGGCTGACGAAGCATCTCGACCATGACCCGACAACTGCCACGGCCCGCTCCCGACAGCGTCGAGAGTCGAACCCCAAGGTCGATGCGCTCGCACGGACTGACCAATTCGGCGACATAGCCACCGAGCATGGTGAGCAGGCCGGGGAACAGCCCGACGCCGACCACCACGTGTCCCTTGGGATCGGGGACGTGGAGCGCCAGCAGTTGCTGCGTGGTCGCAGGGTCGGCGCCCATGTCCATCCAGACGCCACCCTCGCGCAGCACATGCCGGGCGCCCGCCGCCGG
>JAESSZ010001031.1 GCA_016763875.1 Nannocystaceae bacterium | reverse complement strand
GCCACGTGCAGGTCGCCGAAGTGCTGACGTACGACCGGGAGTTCGAGCAGCGCGCGAGGCTCTTCGACGGAACCACGGGCGGTGTAGGCGTCGCGCAACTCGTCGAGCAGGCGGTCGCGCGAGCACCCGACGATCTCGGCGGCGCGAGCGACCATCGTCTGCAAGGCGGCCGCGTACCAGCCCACCCAGTCATACAGGGTGTTGTCCAGATCGGTGATCACCAACCGAATTGTCGGGGCGGCACTGCGCACGGTCTCGATAGCATGCACGATGACCGCGCCTACCGCACCTGTGGCCGTCCAGCCATCGTCAGTCAAGTGTCCATTGTGGATCGTACGGCGGGATCTTGCGCCCGGCGGATGTCCAAAACGGGCAGGTCAGGTCAGCTCAGTTGCTCGCGCAGCTCCCGCTTGAGCACTTTCCCGGTCGGGTTGCGGGGCAACACATCGATCAGCTCCCAGCGCCGCGGCACCTTATAGGGCGCCATCCGGCTTCGCGCCCACTGCGTTGCCTCTTGGGGATCGAAACCTTCCTTGGCGACCACGACGGCCGTGAGAATCTCACCCCACTCGGCGTGCGGAAGTCCGACCACGGCGACCTCGCTGATCGCGGGGTGCAGCGTCAACGCATTCTCAACTTCGACCGGGTAAATGTTGACGCCGCCGGAGATCACCATGTCGCGCGCCCGCCCCGTCACGAACAAGTAGCCGTCCGCGTCCAGGTAGCCGAGGTCGACGACCGTCGCCCAATCCTCCGATTGCGAAAGACGAGTCTTGTCGGTCGCCTCCTCGTCGGAGAGATAGCCCCGCATCATTTGGGCGCTGCGGGTGTAGACCGTGCCGACCTCGCCGGGCGGCATTTGCTGGCCGTCCGGGCCGAAGATGGCGATCTCTTGGCCAGGGATCGCACGGCCGACGCTCGTGGCACGCTCCTTCATCTCGTGACCGTCGATGAGAGTGACCCAGCCCAACTCGGTCGCGCCGTAGAAGTCGAAAATCTTGGCCGCACCGAAGCGTTTGATCGCCGCTTGGCGCAGCGCCGTGGAGAACAGGGCCGCCCCGGAGACGATCGCGTGCAGGTTGGCGGTGGGATTGCGGGCAAAGACCTCCTCGGGAAGCTCGAGCAGGCGGTGGATCATCGTTGGCACCAAGAACACGTTGTTGATGCCGTCCTTGGACATGCGGCGCAGCGTCGTTTCGGCGTCGAACTTGTCTTCAAGGACAATCGTGTTGGCGAGCGCCGCGTTGATCAACACAAAGACCTGGGCGGCGGAGTGATACAGCGGTGCGACCACGAGGTGCCGGTCGCCACAGTGGAACGGCAGCCGGTCCAAGATCTCAAACAGCTCTTTGACTCCAACGCTCTTGAGGTCGCGCACGGCACCCTTCGGCGTGCCCGTAGTGCCCGAGGTGTACACGACACTGTTGCTACCCGCGTCCCGCGGTGCGGCGGGAGCCTTGTGGCCCCGGTAACGCTGCACCAGCGCGTGATATCCGGCGGCATCGCCCGGGGGGGGCTCGCGGTCGTTGGTGGCGTGCACGATCTTGAGCTTGAGTGTCGGCTCGATCCGAAGGGCTTCATCCACGACCGAGCGGGTCGCGTCCGAGACGATGATGATCGTAGACCCGCTACGTTGCAGCAGCGGCACGAGTTCCTCTGCCGTGCTGTAGCGACTCGCGTGGGCGCATGTGATCGCAAGGCGCGTGAGCGAAGACCAAGCGACGAGATACTCGACCCGGTTGTCCATCATGATAGTGATGGGCGGCCCTCGTTTGGCACCCAGGCTCTGGACGAGCCCGCTCGCAAATGCGTCGAGTTCAGCGTCGAGTTCGGCGTAGGTCAGGCTCCGCCGGGCGTCGACCGCGGCGGTGCGCTGGGGCTCGGATGCGGCGTGCAGCGCGTACATCGAACGCACGCCGAGTCCCTGCGTGAGCGCCACACGGGCCATCTCGATGGGGCTCCCAGCGGGCACACGGATGAGCCCTACCCGCAGGCCCGTGCGAATGAGCCGTTGTAGGCGGCGGTGCGGGGGGTCGACTTGCGCTTGCTGCCACTGGGCCCGGAGCAAACCTCGAACGCGTCGCAGCACGCTCGCACTGTACCTCGCTCCCCTAGATCGCAGCGGCGATGGCCTGTGCGAGCAGCGCGCCCGCGTCACCCTTGAGACTGCCCGGGCTCCAGTGCATCTCGAGCCCCGTGCCCGTTCCGTCGTCCGCGCTCGGCTTGGGAATAATATGAAAGTGAACGTGGGAGACCGCCTGGTGCGCGCTTGCCCCGTTGTTCTGAAGGACGTTGTACGCAGGCGCGCCCGTGGCCTTCATCACCGCCCGGCACAAGCGCGGCAGGACGCGCCCCAGCGCCGCCGCTTGCTCGTCGGAGAGTTCGTGCAACATGGCTTTTCGTTGCTTGGGAATCACCAACGTGTGACCGTTCGACAGCGGTCCAATGTCGAGGAACGCGAGCACGTGGTCGTCCTCGTAGACCTTGAGGCACGGAATCTCCCCGTCCAGAATACGGTCGAAGATGGTGGGCGTGTCGGCCATGGCGCCCGATGAAGTACCATGGGCGTGCGATGAAGACCGCCACGCTTGCCGTCATTTCGGTCGCCGCACTCGCCGTCATCGGGTACGCGGCGTGGACGCTGGTGGCCGATTCAGGGCAGACCAACGCCGGACGTCGGCGGGCGCACGCACGCACCGAGACCGAAGAGGCCACCCCTCCTGGCGGCTCTACGCGGCGCAAGGGGGGGATTCGGCGTATCGAGCCGACGCTCAAGGGCGATGCGCGGCAACGTCCCAAAGCCGGGCCCGCACCACGGCCGGTTCCCAAGGTCAGCCTAGAAAAGGCGCGTAGCGACTTCCAGGGAGTTATTGCCGAGTACGACAAGTTGCTCGAAGCCGAGACGCCGTTGAACGACAAGAGCTGGGTTGAGTTGTACGCCAAGGGGGCCGAGGCCCTGATCCCGCTGCAGCAGCACTTGGACTGGTCCGTCGAAGCGGAAGCAGCGGAACTTTCCAAGGCACAGGCGTCGTATCGAACTCGCGTCGATGAGTTGCAACGGCAGGTCGTGCGCCCGCCCACCAAACCCCGTCCCTGATTTTTCGGCTCAACACAAGCCAAGCGGCTCGCGACAGCGCACACTACCGCCACCTTGGCTGACCGCGACCTGGCTTCCCCGAGTGCTATCGACCGTGGCTTTCTCGACGCGGTTGGCGTTGAGTCGGCCCCGAGCCAACCGGAGCCCGAGATGTTGGGCGAGCTGGATGCCGCGGAGGCGCTGCAGGCATTCGACGCCATGCTCATCAGTCGCCACGTCGACTTCGTCGCGATGGCGCTACGCAAGAAGGGGGTCGGCTACTACACGATCGGTTCGGCCGGGCACGAAGGCAATGTCGCGGTGGCCGCGGCGCTGCGGACCGATGACCCTGCCTTTCTTCACTATCGTTCGGGCGGATTTTTCCTCGAACGAGCCGCGCGCGCCGGATACGAGCACG
>JAESSZ010001030.1 GCA_016763875.1 Nannocystaceae bacterium | reverse complement strand
GGGACCATGACCAGCGTGAGCGCCGTCGAGGCGAGCAAGCCGCTGATCATCGACCAGGCCAGCGGTGGCCATAGCGACGAGCCGGAGATCGCTAGCGGGATGAGTCCGGCGACGGTGGTGACCGTGGTCAAGACGATCGGTCGCAGTCGCAGTCGCACCGCGTCGGCCACCGCTTGTGGGATGGCCATGCCTTCTCTGCGGCGCATCTCGATCACATCGAGCAAGACGATCGCGTTGTTCACCACAACTCCCGCCAGGGCGATGACGCCCAGCAGTGACATGAAGCCGAACGGCTGGTCGGCAAGGATCAGGCCCGGGATGACACCCACGGCCGCCATCGGCACGGTCGACAGCACGATCAGCACGCGCCGGAACGAGTTGAACTCGACCATCAAAAAACCCACCAACATCAGCAGGCCCAGGGGCAACGCGGAGAACATGGCGGAGTTCGCATCCCCGGCGCCTTCGGCCGCGCCGCCCAGGCTTATCTCGATGCCCTCGGGGATCTTCAGGTCGGGCAGACGCTCGACGAACGTGTCGATGACGGTGGAGTAGGCGTAGCCCGCCTCAAGGTTGGCGCGCACGTAGACCACGCGTCGGCCGTCGCGCCGGATGTAGCTCGCGGGGCGCCACACCGCGTCGGTGCGGGCAATCTCGGCCACCGGAATCGAGTGCCCTGCGGCGTCGAGCACCACGATGTCCCCGACCGACTCGACGGGGGTGTTCTCGCCAGCGGGCGCCCGCACCCGGATCTCCACGGGGTCATCGCCGGTACGCAGCGCGCCGACCACGTGGCCGTAGGTGTGCCCGAGCACGGCGGAGGCGACATCGCGGCGAGTGACGCCGTGGCGCGCAGCCGCGGCGTCGTCGACCTCCAGTCGCACTTGAGGGATGCCCACGCTCAGGGTGTCGCGGATGTCCCGGGTGCCTTCGATGCGGGCCAACTCGGCGGCGATGATGCTCGCCGCTTCGTCGAGTTTGGCCAGGTCGTTGCCGTGCGCCCGGATCTCGACGGGCGCCGCGAGCCCGGGCCCCTGCTCAAGTTGCGCGGCCACAACCTGCAGACCGGGCAGCTCGGCTCGGGCGAGCTCGCGCACAAAGGTCTCGACCGTGCCGTTGTCCGGTTTACCCGTGGTCGTGACCAACAGCTGGGCCACGTGCGGCGCGTTGGGGAGGTGCAGCACGTTGTAATAGAAGTGAGGGGCCGAACGGCCGACAAATGCGGCGACGGACACGACATTGGGGTGCTCCGACAGTGCGGTCTCGATCGTGCGCGCGGCGTCGTCGATGGCGTCCAGGTGGGCGCCCTCGGGCAGTCGCAGATCCACGATGACCTGGTTGCGGTCCGCACCCGGGAAGAAGTTCTTCTGCACGCGCCCACCTTGCGAGCCCACCGCGGCCAGGGCGGCGAAAACCAGCACGAGGACCAAGGGCGCCCGGCGGACAGCGAGGTGCCCGATGCGACGGCCGACGCTATCCCAGGCGGTTTCGCGCTGGCGGGGCATGGCCCGCAGCACCCAGCGAGAGACGACCGGGGTGACCAGCGCCGCGTACAGGAACGAGATGAGCAGCACCAAGGTCACCAAGATCGGGATCGCCCGGGTGAACTCGCCGACGCCACCTTCGGCCAGCAGCATCGGAACGAACGCGGCGACGGTGGTGCCCGTTGCTGTCAGCAAGGGCAGGGCGAGGTCGCCGACGGCCCTGCGCGCGGCATCCTGCGGACTCTCCCCATCGTCGAGGCGGCGCTGCACGTTCTCGGCGACGACGATCGCGTTGTCGACGAGCATGCCCAGCGCAATGACCAGGGCGGCGACCGACATCTGGTGCAGAATCCCGCCGCCCATCGCGAAGATCGCGAGCGCGGACATGGCCACCAGCGGCACGATCGCGGTGACGACCAGCCCGAGCCTGAGTCCCATCGATAGCACCAAGATGCCGCCGACGATGAGGGTGGAGACCAGCAAGGAACGCCCGAGGCCGGAGATTCTGCTCTCAACGCGGTCCGGGAGGAACGTGACCTCCTCGATCTTCAGAGGCGCGAATGTTTCGCGGGCCTGGACCAGCTTTTCGCGGAGCCGGTCACCCAGCACGACGACGTTGGCGTTGGTCTCGAACACGACGCCCAGACCAACGGCGCGGACGCCCTGCCAGCGCATCAGCTCGCGGCGCGGGTCTATAGGCCCGTGACTCACCTCGGCGACCGACGACAGCGGGACGGTGGTGCCTCCGGGCAGAACGACGGGCATTCGCTCGATGTCCGCGATGTCTTCGAGTTCGGTGACGGGCGACAGCGAGGCGTGCCGGTCTCCCGCGCGGACGGACCCGCCTGGCATCATCTGGTTGCGGGCTTGGAGTTGCGCGGTGAGGGCAGCCCGGGACAAACCCACGCGCTGCGCGACAGCGTCGTCGTACGAAATGATGATCTCCTCGCCGGGGTCGGCGATGATCTTCACGCGTGCGACGCCGTCGACCGTCAGAAGCTGGTCTCGAAGCTCGTGCGCTGCGTGGTGCAAGACCAGAGGGTCCTCGGCCCCCGTGATCGCCAGGACCACCGCTTCGAGGTCGACCAGGCCCTTGTCGAGGAACGGCTCCGAAGCATCGCGTGGCAGCTCCTGTTTGGCGCGATCGATGGCGTCTTCGATTTCCTTCCAAACCTCGTCGATCTCTGCGGGGCCGACGGACTCGCGGAGGATGATGCTCAAGAACGCGAAGCCCTCGCGGGTCGCAGTCCGAACGAATCGGATCTCCTCGACCTCTTCCAGGGCCTCCTCGATGGGTTTGGCTATCAGGCGCTCGACGGCTTCGGCATCGGCCCCAGAGAAACTCACGGCGACGGTGCCCCATCGGCCCGTCAACTCGGGGTCCTCTTGGCGGGGCATCGTTGACCACGCAACGGCGCCAAGCAGCGACAGAACGAAGGCGGACAGGAGAACCAGCCGATGCTGACGCAGCAGGGCTTCGAGCGCGCTCTTCATCGATTCACCGTGACCTTGTCGCCATCGGCCAGCGTAGCGTGACCCCGCGAGACGACCCAATCACCCGCAGCGACCTCGCCTTGGATCACCGCGTGCCGGCCGGCGATCGCCAGGATCTTGATCTCCCGCACGGCGATGGTCCCGTCCCGGACAGCCAGGAGTCGGGGGGCGGCGCCGCTGCGGTCAATGACCGCCTCGACCGGAACGATGAGGCCCTCGGCGATCGGGGCCGAGACGACCAGGCGCGCGGTCTGGCCCGCATGGACCCCGACTGCCTCGGACAACGTCACGATGACGGGGAACAGCCCGGCGCTTTGCGGGGCGGCGGCGGCGATCGTTGTGATGCGCCCGCTCACCGTGCGGTCCAGGAGTGGGAGTTCGACCTGCACCGTTTGACCCTCGTGCACATCGGCCAGGATCGACTCGGGCAGCTGGACCTCAAGCTCCAAAGCGTCGTCACCGACCAATTCCAGGACGGTGCGTCCGGCGGCCACCAGTTCACCCGACTCCACCG
>JAESSZ010001029.1 GCA_016763875.1 Nannocystaceae bacterium | reverse complement strand
TCAGTTTCTTAGCGTCAGTCTTCATGTCGTCCGTCCACGCACATGTGACGACGGCCGACCCCCCCGCTTTCTTCAGCATCTCGGGTCACAAAAAACGCTCAGAAAAAAGAAGGGTGCCGGGCCGAAAGTTATGAATAAAGCCAGAACGACGGGCCTGGCGGAATGTCGGTGCTGGTGAGCGCCACGGGGCTACTGCGCGCGTTTGCGCAGTCCGAGGTAGAGCGGAACGGCGCCGAGGAAAAACCCAACCCCCATGGCGAGAACGGTGAGCTCGGTCGAAGCCTCGAGTTGATTCCAGATTCTTGTTGCGATGGAGGACGTCATCCACGCGCAGACGAGTCCACCCAGGATTGCGATGCTGACGGATTTGTCGGTCTTGCTGGCCATTGATGCCGGGCAACACGGCGGCAGGGCCTCGCATATTCACACGGCGTGCGGCCACCGCTCGAGCAAAGTCGCCCGTAAGTCCGACCCGCGGTCTGCTTACAGCGGGGCCATGCGCTGCAGCTCGAATTCGGCGTCTTTGTAGTGCACCACGAGCTTGTGGGCGCGCCGGTCTTCTCCGAGTTCGAAGCTCACGCGGTTGCCGCTGTGGTCCTTGAAGAAGAAACGGTTGCGACCCATGGGGTGCATCCAGCTGCGCGCATGGCCGGGCACGTCGAAGTACAACCTGTCCCCTTCGCTCTCGACATGGACGCGCGCCAGCAGGTCGAAGCGTCCCCGGTCAAACTGATGGCCGTATTGGGCGCGCGTACGGTCGGTGATGCTGTAGGTCCCAACGTACTTGTGGTGGGTACGGGGGGCGATGTCGATCTCTGCGGGCTCGTTGCGCTTTGGCGGCATGTCGCCGTAGACCATCATCGCAACGTCCTGCGCCACGACGCTGCCTGGCACGACTTCGGTATTCGCCAGCACGATGATCGTGGTTCCGTCCCGGTCGAAGTGGAGCATCCCGCCGCTGTAGCCGTCGATGGCGCCCGGAAACGACAGCAACCGTTGCCCGTACGCGCTCGAAACGACCCAGCCAAAACCGTAGCCTTCTTTGGTGGGGGTGGCGATTTGATCCGCCGCATCTTGGCCGATGAGTGCGCCCGAACGGAGCGCTCGGTCCCAGCGCACCATGTCGGCGGGTGTTGCGACCAAACCACCAGCGGCCCCGAACGTCGACATGTCGATGTGACCGGGCGGCTCGAGAAACTCCTCGTCGTTCCAGACGTTGCCTTCAGCCTGCTCCCCGGTTGCGAACGCGTCGCCGAAGGAACTGGCGGTCATACCCGCGGGGATAAACTGATGGTCCTGAACGAACTCGCCGAAGCTCTGCCCGCTGACCCGTTCGATGATAGCGCCAAGCAAAAAGTAGTTGGAGTTGGACGGCGCCGTGTCGGATCCGGGTTCAAACTCCAGCGGAAGTCCGGAGAAGCGCGCCACCATTGCGTCGGTGTCGTGTGGCTGCGACTTCCACCGGTGGAACCCCGGATCGTCGGTGTAGTTGGGGATCCCCGAGCGATGGGTGAGCAGGTCGTTGATCGTGATCTGCTCTCCGTGCGGGTACTCCGGCAAGTAGGTGGCGACCGGAGCGTCGATGTCCAAGACCTCGGCTTCGACCAACTGCATCACCGCGACCGCCGTGAGCGGCTCGGTGAGCAGGCCAAGGCGAAAGCGTGTGTCGACAGTGTTGGGGTCGCCGCGGCGGGTTGCGGTCCCAAAGCCACGGCTGTAGCCCACACGACCGTGTCGCGCCACGATCACCACGCCGTGAAACTTGAACGCGGGTCCGTAGTTGCGTCCGTAGTCTGCGATGTAACCCTCGATCTTGTCGTCGAGATCGTCGGGTAGCGCGATACCAACGCGGTCGTCTTGCGGGAGGTTGGGCGCGGCGTCAGACGTTGCGGCGGGCAAGCCGGTCACCGCGACGGTCGGTGTGTCCGGTTCGCTGGGCCCTACGAGACTGGTGGCGAGCAGTACCGCTGCGGCCCCGGCCGCGGCACCGCCGAGCCAGCGTGACCACCGGTTTCCCCCCGCTGTGGCTTGGGCCGGCGGCAAAGGCAGGTCCATCGACACCAACCGCGGGGTGAGCACGGCGAGCTTATCCATCACACCGTCGACAAAGGCGTCGCCGGACCGCTCGATCGGGGCCCCGTCTCCGTCCGGCCCCAACTCTCGCCATGCTTCGACCGCCCGCGTTTGCAGTCCATCGACACGGCGCTCGCGGGAAGCCCTGAGCCCATCGGTGCAAGTCGCCTTGCGGGCCTCCGCATCGTGCTGTGGACCGTGCTGTGGGTCGCGCTGTGGGTCGTCGCTCGCCAGCGGCGGCGGGTCGTCTCGCTTGTTAGGCATGGTAGACGTCTCGTAAGGCTTGTCGGAGTCGTGAGCGGGCGCGGTTGAGGCGAGACTTCACCGTGCCGAGGTCGATGCTGAGCGCCGAGGCGATCTCTGTGTACTCCAAGCCGTGGTACTCGCGCAGCACAAAGGCCGCTCGGTACTCTGGCGAAAGAGATTCGATGGCGTTGCCGAGCAGACGCGCGAGCATTCGACGCTCGGCCTCGAGGTCGGCGCGGTCGTTGGCCGGAACCTCGAACGAGGCGGGATCGAACGGGCGCGTTTCAATGCGCCGCTTCCGCAACTCGTCGATGGCGCGGTGACTGGCGATCGTCAAGATCCACGTCGATAGGCGGGCAGGGCCGGACCGATCGAACCGAGGGAGTGCGCGGAAGACCCGCAAGAAAGTCTCCTGCGCGATGTCCTCAACCATCGCGGGGTCAGCAGAGCCGCGAAAAAGCCGCGACACGAGGGCGAACACTGGGCGCTGGTACCGCTCCACCAACAGGCGCCTGGCTTTGAAGTCACCTCGCTGGGCGCGAGCAATTGTGACCTCATCGAGCTCTGGAGCGCGCTGTTTGCGATCAGGGGGAGCGCTGATCGAGGTGGCATGCGTCACCGTACTCATTTCACGAAGCCTCGAAGGAGAATGTTCCCGCCCGCGAGGGCACGAAGGGTGATCGGTGGTTGAGGCACCGTCTTTGGCTAACGGTTGGGGCACCGCCGCCGGTTCGAACGGCCCGCAGTCGGGCAGTCGTGGGCTTAGTCGCCGCGCAGCGTGAGAAAGTTCCCAATCGCGTCAGACTTGTTGTGAGCTGGAGACAACGTCGCGATGGCGTGATCGGCGCGAGTCTGAGCAGATACAGTGACAGTGTTGCGGCCATGCGTTGGTTCTTCCTAGGATGTATGTCGACAGCGATCTCGTGCGGACCGAGTCGGGGCCCGCACGACCCTGTGGCGTGGGGAGACTTGGTCTTTGAACGCGAGCACGTGGCCGAGATTGCGTCTGACCTGGAGCCTCCAGCGCAGACCCGCGCCGTCATCATGACGGTCAACCGCGACGGTTCGGGGTTGGGCCTGATTTTCGATGGTGGCCAAAGGCCGCG
>JAESSZ010001028.1 GCA_016763875.1 Nannocystaceae bacterium | reverse complement strand
CGGCGGAGTCGTGGACCGCCGACTCCGTCGTCCAACCCAAGTAGCTCCCCGCCTCTAGCCAGGTGATGAGTTCACCGCTGCTGGCGGGGACGAGGGGCTCGCTGCCCGTCGTGTCCTCACCCGTCGTCGCATCGTCGCCGGTCGTCGTATCGTCGTCGGTCGTCGCATGATCGCCGCCGCGTGTTTCGTCGACACCATCGTCGGTGACACCGGCCGATGAATCGGTGCTTTCTCCGTCCCCAGGCCCATCCATCCCGTCACCTGGGCCGCCATGACTTAGACCGTCATCCGAATCCGAAGACTGTGTGCCCGTGGTGCCAGCGCCCGAGTCTGTGCCACCACCGGTGTCTTCGGAACAAGCGGTGAACAGAAGAAGGCCAGCCGAGGCAAGGACACAGGTTCGAAGCGTGGACACGCCGGTCATCGACCGGCAGTATCTCCCGCCGCGATTCGGGTTACAGCCCGGGATAGCAATTCTCCGCAAACCTGCTCCCAAGCGTAGCGAGCGCGTCATCGGACTTAGTTCAGGCTGGCGAGGCCAGTGATGCGATTGCTGCTGGCGATGTTGCCGAGCGCCTGCAACTTGCCGGGGCCAGCGTCTTGCACCTTGCCCGCGAGCGGCTTGAGGGCGAATGGAAGCGGGCTGTCGTCAGGCTCCGGCTCAACCGAGACCACCACCATGTGCTCGACGGTCAGATCGATCGCCGGCTCGATGAAGTCCTGTCCGGGGAACGGCGGCGTGGCATCGGGTCCACTGGTCGGCCCCGCGCCATCGCGGTCGGCCTGGGTGAAGTCGGCGAAGCGGCCGGTCGATAGCGGCCCATCAGCACCGACAACCCAACCTTCGTACACCCAACCGTCGGGCAGCTCGGGGAGATCCAGGCTCGGGCCGGGCCCGCCCGCGGGATCGAGGAACCACACGCCTTGGCCGTAGTCCTCCGCGATGTTGGCGGTCGATGGGGTCTCGAGAATGAAGCCGCCCATCGACGCCGTGAAGTCCGAACCCAACGCGGCACCGTGGGCCGTGTCCAGCGTCGCCTGCCCGTCGACGAACTCGCCCGCAACAATGTGCGTGGACGACGGCTCCGGCACATCGCCGAACTTCGGCTCGATCGTCAGCACGAACAGAGTCGAGGCCGCGGCCAGGGCCGTATCGACCTTCATGTCGATCGTGTCCTGCCCCTGAGCCAAGGCGAAGCGGCCGCTGGTGACGGGTCCGTCCGCGGTGATGAGCCAACCTTCGTAGACAAAGTCGTCACCGAGCGCGGGCAAGCCTGCAAACGACAGCTCGAGCGTCACGCCCTCCGTGCTCGGCGCTGTCACGCCACACCAAACCTCCGACGCCGTCTTGCCGCACGCGAAACGACCGCTCTCCACGAAGTCGACGGCCGAGGGCGCAAGACCCTGCGACCGCGAGATCGCACCAAACAACTCGCTGGACGCGGACGCAAAGCGATCGCCATGCGTCGTCGCGAGGTAGGGCGCGACCCCGTCGACGCGAGCGTCCCGGGTGTACAGGTTGCACGCCGCGGCGGCACCGTTGGAGACACAGATCGAGTACGACCCGTAGCGATACGCGAGGCCGTTTTGCGAAGCGCGCTCAAGGCCGCCAGCCTCGTCCATGGTCTGGAACAGCGACTGGGCCGCCTCGCCCCGCACCACCAACACATCGTAGGCACCGGACTGACCGATCGACACCTCAGGCCCGTCCGCCTTGCCGACTGGCGCACCCAGCGCGTCGAGGTCCTGCGCGGGGGCACCGTCGTCTGGCGCGACATCGCACGCGAGCAGGGCAAGGGTCGGGAGGAGGAGGGTCAGGGGCTGGGTCTTGAACATCGTTCTTATCGCTGGTCGTGGTGAAACCGACCTCGCGGTGTCTCTCCTACCCCGCCCCATTTGTGCTGACTACAACATGTTATTTACGATTATGTTCTAATTTGGAGAACAATGGACCGCCTACTCCGCGTCGACCAACTTTGGTCTTGGCTTCCCGCATTTCGAGCCGTCGGGGAGACCCAACACATGCGCCGAGCCGCCGAGAGCCTGCACGTTTCACCCTCGGCTCTCTCGCGCACCGTCTCGCTGCTCCAAGCCGACGCAGGTGCGCCGCTGTTCGTCCGAGTGGGACGCGGGCTCAAACTCACCCGCGCGGGCTCGACTCTGCTTGCGGCCACACGGGACGCGATGCGGATCGTCCACGACGCGCTGAAGCAGATCGAGTCGGGCGTCTTGACCGGTGAGGTCCGCATCTCCTCGCCCGGCACGATCACCCGGATGTACGTCCTGCCTGCGCTGGCGTCGATGCGCGGCGAGCATCCAGAGCTACGACCGTCGCTAGACAATCGCCCGCAACATGAGCTGGCAGATCTGCTGCGATCCGGCGCGCTCGACATCGCGATGACCCTCGACCCGGTCCACGACGACGCGCTTAGTTCCGCCGCCGTGGGTCGCTACACCAGTGGGGTGTACTGCGGTCGCAACCACCCTCTGTTCGACGCGCCGTCGCCATCGCTGTCGGAAGTCACCGGCCACCCGTTCGTCGCCCCTCCTATCGACGAGCGCGGTCATCCGCGGGAAGGATGGCCCGTAGAGTTTCCACGACGTGTGCTGATCCAAGCCGCCGAGTTACAGGTAGGGTTGGACATCTGCATGGCTTCGTCTCACTTGGCGGTGCTGCCCGATCGCATCGCACAGCCGGTCGTCGCGCGCGGCGAGTTGAAGCGGCTCGACCTCGACATCATTCCGCCCACCCCGTTCTTCGCCGCCCACCGGGTTTCGGTCGGTACGCACGGACCGGCCGAAGTCGTCGCGGCGGCTGTCCTGTCGATCGCTCTGACGGACCCAGACCCACCAACACCCGCGCGTGATGCCGCCACGGCTTCGGCCTAGCAACCCACGCCAGCTCGCGCACGGTCTCCGAGGTGCGGCGGTCATCCGGAGTAGAGTGCTCAGGCGAGTCACGCGGCCAAGCGCCCTGGGTACGAGTCCAATCCATCCGGCAACATCGCCACGTATCGGGCGAGACGAGGGTAGCGCTCTTGATCTGGCGCGTCGGCGGACAACGGCTCGTTCAGGATACCGCGATCACCAACGGCGCTCCCCTATGCTCCATGCAGCGGCGGTGATGCGAACGCAAGATCCATAGCGGAACGCGACAGCTTGCTAAGGTGCAGCGGTGATTGCCTCTCGCCGCACGTCCGCCTACGCCCTGGCTGTCGCGCTCCTCGGCGCGCAGGCCGCAGGCTGCACCGACACGGGAGCAAGCCAAGACGCCAGCGGAACCGAAGGCTCCACCGGATCCGGTGACGACACCACGGGGACCGACGCGTCGCACTCATCGTCCGCTGCGGCGTCGACCGAGACCAGCGCGGGGCAAGACACGGAGTCTGCATCGGGGTTCGACGACGGCAGCGGGGAGTCCACGGGCACCGGTCCGCAAGGGGTCGACTGGGACGCGGCCTTCGACCATGTTTTTCCGCAAGACCACGTCGTTCAGCTGACCATCTCGCCAGCGCCCGGGGGCTGGAATGCGTTGCTTTCAGAGTGGGACAACGTCGGGACCAAGAGCTACTACGAAGCCTCCTTGAGCTTCGACGCCGAAGCGATCGACAGCGTTGGGTTCAGGATCAAGGGCTGGTCGAGCCTCGACAATGGCAGCGGTCCCGGCGGCGGTCCAAGCTTCGGTTCTTCGCAACCCGGCGGCAAGTTCCCCCTAAAAATAGACTTCGATCGCTTCGACGGTCCTCGTTTCCACGACGTGAACAAGGTCAATCTCGGGAACAACTGGGCTGACCTCAGTTACATGCGGGAGCGCCTGACCAACCGCCTCTATCTTGCGATGGGCGTCCCCGCCGCGCGAACGGCCTACGCGAGGGTCACCGTCGAAGGCCACAACAACGGTCTGTACACGGCGGTCCAGCAGATCGACCGGTGCTTCCTCGAAGAGCATTTCGGCGACGACAACGGCGACGGCAACCTCTACAAGGCTGTTTTCACCCAGACCGACATTGGCGCACTCACCTGGCAGGGCCCGAACAAGGCGGACTACGTGTCGAGCGACACTTGTCCAAGCGGCGCTCCATGCGGCCTCGTGCTCAAAACCAACGAGGACGACCCGACCAAGAACGACTACGCCGATCTCATCGGTTTTCTGGAGGTCCTCAACCAGACGCCAGACCCCCAGTTCGAAGCCGCGATACAGGAGGTGTTCGACGTCGACGCCTTCCTGCGACTGGCGGCGGTCAGCGTGGTGACTTCGAGTTTCGACGGCTACCTGGGCATGGGCCACAACTACTATCTGTACAATCGCCCGGACACCGGCCGATTCATGATGCTGCCCTGGGACCATAACGAGTCCTATGCGGGGCACCCCTGCGGCGCCAATGCGGTGACGTTCGACATCAACACGCCCGTCTGTGACCAGCGCGGGCACAACTTCGTGCTGGCGTATCGGATCTTCGATGTCCCAACGTTCTCGGCGCAGTATCGGGTTTACGTGCAAGAACTCGTCGACACCGTGTTCACCGAGGCGCAGCACATCGAGTGGATCAACGAGTTCAACGCGCTCATCCAAGAGCACATCGCCGACGACCCGAACTACATCCAGTCCTCGGCCGTTTACGAGCGCTCGCTGGGCTATGACCCACCATCGCCGGACAACCTCGGCGGTCACGGCGG
>JAESSZ010001027.1 GCA_016763875.1 Nannocystaceae bacterium | reverse complement strand
GTCTCTTTGGGGCGAATCCGCGGCTCGCCGAGCCGGTTGTCGCGGTAGACCATGCCGATCCTGAATCCGGCGACGCGACGCTGGCCGAGGTTGTCGGACTCGATCGGCACGATGAAACGGATCGTCTCGCGCTGGTGCTTGTTACCCTGGACGGTGCGTTCGGGGTCGAACGTCTTTTGCTCGGTGACCCCGACTGGCCGAGTCTCGATGTAGCGCTGGAACGCGACCGTAACCTCGAGATTCGCCACGGTCATGTCCTCGGTTGTGCCGGGCAGGAACTCCAGCTCGATGCGGAGCTCCTTGCCGTCAAGGCTTACCTGCGAGCGGATCCGATAGTCCTCGTTGTAGCGCGCGGCAACGCGGATCGGCTTTCTGACTCCGCCCACGATGTTCTTGAGCTCGCCCGTCCACGTCTCGGGCTCACCGTTCCGCGGAGAGACCGAGAGCTCGATCGGACTGGCGCCGGCCTGGGGCGCAAAGATCTGGAAGGCCCCGCCGGTCGGCATGACAACTCCGGCGTTGTTCATGGCGTTGTAGGTCAGGTTGTCATTGGCCGGCGGGAGCAGAGGCGGGACGTTGTCGCGATACGGGAAGTAGAAAAAGCTGCATTCTCCGGTCCAGGTCACGTCGTCGTCTTCGCCGGTGACCCACCACGTCATCACGAGCTTCACCTCGAAGTAGGCTGTCCGCGGCACCGCGCTCGGCTTGATAGTGATCGTCGCCGCCCGGTCCATGATGTTGTCCGAAAGCGTCACCTGAAGGTTGAAGTTGTGCATCAGGTTCGAGAACGCGGAGATCTGGCGCCGATACGCGTCCAGCTCCTGCTTGCCCTGCTTGCCGGCGTGGTTGTAGGCCCGCAGCTGCTTACTGGGGCACGCCTGCCACGGACGCCCGGTCGCCCCGCTCGGGAAGTCCTTGCCGAAGAGGCAGTCGAGCAGCGCGCGTTCGTGGTCGGTTGGAATGAACTGCGTGTAGACGAAGCTCGAGACAGACAGCCCGGGCCCAATGAGCGCCACCGCGGCCGCCGCCGGGGTCAGGACACCACCCGACGAGACGACCATGCCCATCGAGATCAGGATCATGATCTCGCCGGCGAGACAGAGCGCGCTGCCGACGACGGCCTCGGTTGTGCCCTCGTGGGTCTTCTTCCACAGGTCTTCGGCCGCGAACGCCACGGTGATCGCCTGCAGCGCGAACGCGACGATCGGAATCCCGCGCTTGGAGATCCACTCGTTGGTCTCCTTGGCCAAGAACGACAGCGAGAAATCCTGCATCTTCGACGCCAGCCGCTTTTGAACCCACGGCATCGTGTACATTGACGACAGCAGCTTGAATGCCGACTTCGTCGCGTCGAGCGCGTTCTCGTTCTTCACGGACAGGTACAGCTCGCGCGCGCTGAAGTACATGTTGACGAAGCCCATGACCGTCGAAACGTGATCGAAGGTGAGCTTGCGAAACCCGTGGGGCTCGGGTTTGACCAGGCCTGCGTCCTTGCGGGCCTTTTCGATCTGGTTGTCGAGATCGTCAGGCGTTTCGAAGACCAGGCAGAAACTGCGGTCGATGCCGTCGCCCTGGGGGTTGCTCGCGAAGATCACGACCGCCTTTTTGCCCTCCGGCGCAAAGACTTGGGTGATGTCCGTCTCGACCATGCGAAATCCGTAGTTGCGATTGAGCCGCTTGGCCATCACGAGGGCCGCGAGCGAAAAGACCTTCTTCTCCTCGGTTAGCTTCTCGAGCTTGGCGATCACGGCCGGGTCGAACGACTTCTTGGCCAGCATCGTTTTCAAGAACGCTTTGTTCTTGGCGCCGTAGAGGGTCACGAGCTTGGACCAAAAGTCATAGGGCGCTTTGCCCGCCTTGATGACCGTCTTGGCGTGGTCATGCCCGCTTTGTTTGGGCTTGTCGCGGATGATGTACTGCTGGGTGGTGAAGGCGTTGGGGACCGCGTCGTTGTCCGGCTTCTCCTCGCACGCTTCGATGAGTGCGTTGAGATAGTTGCGACCCATGTCCGTATCGCACGCTCGCGACAGTCCGTTGGACATGACGCAGACGAAGAAATGGCCGAACGCCTCGGTGCGCCACGTGAGCGCGAAGTGCTCCCGTTCGATGAACGCCCACGGCCTGGAGGTCAGCCAGAGCAGCAGCTGGGTCGCCGCCTTGCACTGACGCCGCTCGTACTCCTCGCGGAGCCGTTTTTCCATCGCGAGGAAGTACTCGTGCCCGCGGACTGACTTCATCAACGACGCCTTGGTCGGCGTCAGGTCGTTGAGCGTGCGGACCTCTTCCGGCGTAAAGCAATGGTTCTCCAGCTTCGGCCACGTCTCGCTGGCCATATGGATCGTGTCGGGCTTGAGGTCGACGTTGTTGGAGCGATCCAGGAGGTTGGTCGTGCACCCGGCGACCGCGGAGATCAAGGTGCGCCGCTGGGTCCGATGCGACCGTGCCGTCTTGCCGACCGGCAGCGCGAACTGCACGTACTCGTCGACGCGCGCCCCAAGCTCGGCGTGCATCCTGCCCGCGACGCGCAGTGGGTCGAGCACACGCACGAGCATCCCGCTATCGACCGCGACCCGCGAGCCGCCGCGCCAGATCGTCAGTCCGTCGACCTTCGCCTTTTCGGGCGCCCCGGGATCGAAGCCAGGATCGGGCGACAGGATGTCGGCGTCCTGCTCGATCCGCTCGACCCCCTCCTTGGACAGGTGGAAGGGTAGCGCGAAGAAGTGCCAGCTGACGCCCTTGTTGTGCTTGATGAGCGGGAGCTTGAGCTGGAAGAACTTCTGTTTGCCGCCCTCCCAGGTCGTGCCCTTCACGTAGTCGTCGTTGGGTTCCTCGGCCACCGCGGCGGCATCGGCATGTCGCGTCTCGAAGTTGTCGCGTGACAACGAAAACACCCGCCCTCGATCGTCGACGAAGAGCTCGTACCGGAACGTCGGCACGTCGAAGAACTGGCCGTCCACCACCGAGAACACGTACACGAAACGGCTCTTGACCCGGTGCGTCTCGACGTATTGCGCGACGCTGCCGTTCTTCTTCGCGTTGTCGAACTCCTCGGTGCCGACCGGCCACATCTCGTCGCGCGAGATCGTCACGGGCCCGTCGCGGGGATCGATCCCGTCCTTGTGTTTGTCGTCACCGCCGAAGGGACCGCCGAGCAGCTCGAAGGTCTCGTGGTTGATGAGATAGAAGGAAGTCACGCCCGCATGCGCGGGGTTTTGCTTCTGCTGCCGGTCAACCGCATCACCGTCGCCCAATCTCGCCCTCCGTTATCGTGGTTGACCGAATCCGCAGGTCGTCCTCTTCGTACGTCTGCTGCTCGAGGTGCCAGTGGTCGGGGTCGGGCGGCCGGCTCCAGTCCACTGGACCGCTCGGTAGCGGCTCTTGGTAGGTCATGAGTGCGTCGTCGACCAACACATAGGTGACCTCGGTGCGCGTGCCGTCGGGCGCCGCGTCGGCCGCGAGGTACTCGGCGACGGTGAAGTCCTCGACGAGCACGACTGGCGCCTCGTCGCCCTCGGGGCTCTCGAACGAGAGCGTCACGCGTTGGTGCGACCCGAGACCGGTGATTCGCAGGCACCGGACTTCGCCGTCGGGCCCCGAGCGCAGCACGATGCCGTCGGTAACCGAGCGAACTTCGTCGAGCACCCCATCGTCCGAGCGCAGCGTGAAACGACCGGCCGGCGGAGCCTTGCCGGTCTCGTGGTAGTGGTAGACGTCGAACGAATGGGCGAGGTGCAGCGGCGTTTCGCCCGGCGTGTTGTTCCCGACCCAGTGATAGAAGCGACACGCGAAGGTGTCGAAGTCGCCGTCGAAGTGGCGCCGCTGGGCCTGCGGGTTGCGGCGGTCGTGCGCGTCGGACCAAAAACGCTTCTGGCAGGTCGCAAAACCGTCGCGCGCAGCCGGACACGGCCACCATGTGTCGACGTCGATCTGTACCCCCGGCGGGTAAAAGAAGATCACCACGCGGCGATTGACAGCGTTTTGCCGGTTCCTCTCTTCGCGCGTGGCCCACGCCTGAAACTCCGCGTGCTCCGCTTGGCTGAACACCATCGCCGGATTCGCCTCGCTGCAGCCCTGAACATCGCCACGGTGCTCGCCCCCCTGCCCGCGAGCGAGAAAGTCGTCGTCGGTGAGCACGAAGACCTCGCCGTCGGGATGCGTGCACAGAAGATCCATGTACACGCGGTACAGCGCCTTGCGGGACAGCGGGCCCGGGTCGCCGTCGACGGTCAGGCTGTGGTCGGCCTGAAAACGCTCGAGGGCCTCCTTCGAGCCGGCACCGAACCAGTCGTCGACCGTCCCCTGGTAGTACGGTTCTCCGTTGGTGTCGGGCAGCTCGGCGAGCATGCGTTGCACCGATCGAAGGCCCCAGCGATCGCCGCTGTACTCTTGCCGGTAGAGCTCGTCCCACAGCTCAACGTCACGCACGAGCAAACCGTAGACAGCCAGGGCCCGCCGCCCGCTCAGCGCCTTGTTGTAGTGGTCGTCACCAGTCGGGTCCGCGTGGCCGAACAGCGAGATGGGACTCTCGGGAAAGCGACGCGCCAGCTCGATGAGGTGCGGGATCTCGAGCGCCGCTTCGGGCTCGACGAACGAGCTGTCGAACTCGAACCGTCCACAGTCCATGCGCCAGGCTGCGATCGGGCGCATGGCAACACGTGTCGTGGTCGTGTCGCCTTGGCCCACGGGACTGGCTTCGGTGCGGATCTGGACGAGTCGACCCGGCGGGACGAGACCGTGAGACGGCGTGGCCGGGGGCGTTTGCGGGTCGGTCATGGGTCAGTGTCCGTGAACCTCTACGAGCTTGGCCTGCGTCGCCGGGCCGCAGTCACCATCGACGTTCAACCCGTGCTCGCACTGGAACTCCTCGATTGCCCACGCGCTCGGCGTGCCCGGCGTGTCCGGCTCGTCCTGGAAGACCGGGATGTAGCCGAGGTTGTCGAGTCGAAGGCGCTGCCCGAGCGGCGTGGCAACGTCGGGAAATGCTTCGATCTTCACCGGCCGCGCCGACTCCCACCCGAGCACGTTTGTGTCCGCGGTGACGCGTGCCTGGATGCTATCGCCGGCCGCAACGATCTTGAACGCAACGCGGCCTTCGGCGTCGGTCGTGCCGGGCAGCTCTCGATTTCCGACCGCGAGTCGG
>JAESSZ010001026.1 GCA_016763875.1 Nannocystaceae bacterium | reverse complement strand
CTGTCGCGCAGCGCGTACGGGACAGCAACCCGCGCGCCGAGCTGAGCGACGTGATGACCGCGTTGGCGTCTCGCCTTCACATCCGTCCGTTGCTGCTCACCGGCGACTGGCACGATATCGACACCCCCGCCGCCCTGACTCACGCAGAGATGGCATTGCGGAAACGCCAGCGTCAGGCGGTCATGCGGCCGGCCGCGAACACACCGCCAGATCCCCAGTCGTGTGAACCGACCTACGTCTTCACGACCGGTCAGATCGCGGAGACCGAGGTCTGTGTGTCGCGCGGCGCGGTTGCCAACGTCGCGGCGATTGACCTCATTCCGTTACGGGGAGCATCGTCGCCGATCTTCGTGGTCACCGACACGACGGTCAACGCGATCTACGGGGATGCGTTTGTCGCGGGACTGCTCAGTCGAGGTCACACCGTGCGTCGCATCGTGCTGCCAGACGGAGAGGCGGCGAAATCATTGACCAAGTACGTGGAGCTGGTTGAGCGCGTGCTCGCCCTCGGCATTGACCAAAATAGCGTGTTCGTCGCGCTCGGCGGTGGGGCGGTCTGCAACGTTTGCGGATTCATCGCCTCGACCCTGTATCGAGGCGTTGAACTCATCCACGTACCAACAACGCTCATGGCTCAGGCGGACGCTGCCATCAGTCACAAGCAGGGGATCAACGGTGCGCGTGGCAAGAACCTGATCGGGTCGTACTACGCGCCCAGCAAGATCATCGTTGACGTGGACGTGCTTGCGACCCTGGACGACAACCGTTTCATCGACGGGCTCGCCGAAGTCATTAAACATGCGCTTGGCGAGGATCCCGGCTACCTCGATCGTTTGCTCGCCTACGAAGGTGACCCACGGGATCCGGCGTTCACCGAATCGCTTGTCCGTCGCAACATCGAACTCAAATGCGCGCTGATGGCCGTGGACCCACGAGAGCGCTCCGAGGGCATGGTGCTTCAGTATGGACACACGGTTGGGCATCCAATCGAGTTCCTTTCGGGGTACAGCTTGGGGCACGGACAGGCGGTTGCGATCGGGATGGTGGTGGCGGCCAACGTTGCCAAAGCGCTCGGCGCGTGTGGACCCGAGTTGGTTGAGCTGCACCGTGATGTCATCGGTCGTTACGGTTTACCGACCTGCGTTCCGGCTTCCATCGCCACGCGGGACATTCTGGCGGCGATGCGCTTCAACAAGACGTTCCTGCGCGAAGGGACCCGGATGGCGCTGGTCTGCGGCCCGGGGCAGCTGTGGTCCGTGGACGGGCAGTATGCGATTCCTGTGCCTGACCAGGTGCTGCGGGAGGCGATCGATGCCTCGCGCCTTGGGGGCACCGTTGTGCGCTCGGTTTGGACCGAAGGCGATGTCACCGGTACGCGGCAGGTGTCGTGACCATGTCCAACTATGCGCGAACGTGTGTCGTAACGGGGGCCACCAGCGGGATCGGTTGGGCCGTCAGTCGAAGCCTGATTGCGGCCGGCGATCGCGTGATAGGGCTTGGCCGAGATCCCGAGAGATTGGCGACTGCCAAGCTCGAACTCGGGGACGGCTTTGTGCCGCTGCGGGCGGACGTCGCTTCCGCATCGCAGGTCGACGCTGCGTTCAACGACTTGGGGCCGATCGACGTGCTCGTAGCCAACGCGGGGATCTGCGAGCAGGCTCGCCTCGACGACGCTGGCGCGGACGAGGTTTGGCAGCGGTTGTTGGCAGTGAACCTCAGCGGCGTATTCCATTGCCTGCGTTCCGCGAGACCGCACCTGGGCCGCGGCAGCTCGGTCGTGACGGTATCTTCGGGCCTGGGCAAACTTGGGCGCGCCGGTTACGGGGCGTATGCTGCGTCCAAGCACGGTCTTTTGGGCCTCACGAAGTCGGTGGCGGCCGAACTTGCACCGCACGGGATCACGGTCAATGCCGTATGCCCAGGTTGGGTCGACACGCCCATGGCCGCAGCGGACGTGGCTCGCGGGGCCGAGCGCTCCGAGTGTGGCCTCGCCGAGTTTCGTAGTCAGGCGAGCCGGGCAATTCCACTGGGCCGTTTCGTTCGCCCCCACGAGGTGGCGGCGCTCATCGTGTGGTTGGCTTCCAGCGCTGCCAGTGCGATCACCGGACAGGCGTACAACATTTCCGGAGGCGAGTTCTTTGCCTGACCTGAGCACCTTGATCGTGGGCCACGTGACCCATGACCGCTACGGCGATCGCTTGCGTGCAGGTGGTTGTGCTTTCTACGGCGGGCTGACGCACCGTGCCTTGGGCTCGCGTGTCGAGTTGGCCAGTGTCGTGGGCGAGGACTTTTGCTGCGATCACGAACTGCGGCGACCAGGGCTCGAGCTCGACTTGCCACCACGACGAGGCGGGAACACGACCCTGTTCCACAATGTCTATCCGCCCGGGGAATATCGGGTGCAAACTCTGGAAGCGGTCGCGGAGCCGGTGCGGCCCTCTGCTGTCAGCCCGCGGCGACGCGACATATTGCATCTCGCGCCCGTCTTGCATGAAGTCGATCTGAACGCCTGGCTTGCCCGCGTTCCCGCGCGGTGGGTCGGCATCAACGCGCAGGGCTGGACCCGAGCCGTTGTGTCGCAGGTGTCGGGGCCGGCGCGAGTGGGGACGCGTCCCTGGCAGGTCAGTATGGAGACGCTGCGGCGGGTTGATGTTGCGTGCTTGAGCGAAGAGGACCTTGTCGGGCAGGGCGACTTGTTGGCACGTCTGCGGGCCGCGGTTGGCGTCGTGGTGCTGACCGATGGCGAGCGCGGATGCACGGTCTACGTGGGCGACCGCAGCGCGCGGGTGGGGATCTGTCGGGCGGTATCGGTTGACCCCACTGGCGCGGGCGACGTTTTCGCGGCCGCGTTCCTACACGCGATTGCTCGCGGCGAGGGCTGGCTCAACGCCGCACAGCTTGCGTCTGCGGCAGCCTCGGTCGTGATCGAAGCACAAGGCGCCTCCGCCATCTCGCTGCTTCCCGAACTGGTTCAGCCGCGGCGGGACCGGCTACGCGCAACCGCCGAACCTCAACCGTGTGGTTCGGCCGCTACGGCTTGGGGAGATTGAGGCAGACCCCGATATGGTCGTAGCCGGGCGGGGCCCCCTCAGGGGCGGTATAGAAGGGCCGGCAGACCAGCGGCTCGGGACAGTTACCCGGGCGAGCTAGCTCGCAGAGTTCGGTGCAGCAAGGACCAATGTTGCAGCTGTTGAGCGCAGAACCCGGGTAGCAGATCAGCTGCGGACCACAATCCATAATATCGCAGACCTCGCCCGGCCCGCGTGGACCCGGCGCCGCGCAACTGATCCCGTCTGCTTCAAAATACACGCATGCGAGTTCGGGGGCGCACGCGTCGTTGAAGGGATCGCACAAGGACTCGGCGGGTAGGCCGCTTTCGTCCAGGGCGTCGTCGCCGGATTCGGTCGTGTCCATGCTTCCACCCGAACCTGAGCCTGAGCCCGAGGTGCCGGTCGGGTTCGGGTCGACACAGGTGGCGGACAAGCAGGTCAGTCCGCCGATACATTCTTCTTCAATGCAGCCGCAGCCCTCGGTTCCGGGTGCGCAGTCTTCACCGGTACTCGCGCCGCTGGGAGAGGCGTCTTCAAAGCATGCGCTGGTTGCGAACGGGATGAGCAAGCTGAGGGTCGGAAGCCATCGCATTGACCCGCAACCTACCAGTTTTTTGCACGGCCTCGCAGCTAACCCACCGACCGATCGTCCACCGTTTCGCCTAGCGTTTCTTCATCGGGCTGCGCTGTGGCGCTTCGTCGTACGGAACAACAGCAAAGAGCTTGCGCAGCAGGAAGTTCAGCGCGGGCACACGATGTCGCATCCACACGTGGGCATCCACGGGCTTGGCTCCCAGGTTGGCTTTGGGCTCCAGTGCCGTGCGGCCAAACGAGATCTTGCGGCAGCCCTGAGCGACGCCATCGGCGATGATCAGCTGAAGCAGGCGCAGGTAGATCGGGTACTGCGCGTTGACCTCGTAGTCGACGCCCACGTAGTAGCCAACCGCCTCGGACCGGTCGATCACCGTTGTGACGAATCCGACGATGGCGTGGTCTCGGCGGATCACCGAGCACACGAACTTGTCGCCCAGTGCGTTGCGCATGGCGCTGAAGTAGCCGGGGGAGATCGTCGCCAACCGCACTGGCGCGCGCGACTCGACCTCGAGGTACAGCCGGTGCAACTCGGATTGCACGGGTTGTAGGTCGTCGAGGGTCTCGATCACAAAGCCGGCCTTGTCGAGCGTCGTGCCGAGTTTCTTGATCTTGCTGCGGTACTTGGAGGTGAGCAGAGCCAAGTAGTCCGCGAACGTGCTGCATGGCTTTTCGAGTTCGAGCACCATATCCGGATCGCTCTGGATCGCTCGGTAGCTGTATCGCCGCAGAACCTCCGAGTGGGCGAACTGCTCGCCCTTGAGGTCTTTGACCATCACAAAGTCGATAGTGCCTCCGAGCTTCTCGCCGCGGCGGATTCGGTAGAGGACCTCAGCCACGGCGCGCCAGCCAAGTTCGTCGTCGAGGCCTTCGGCAAAGGCGACGCCATGCAGTCCGCTGGAAACGAGGTTGCCGCAGACCAACACCCGTTCCCGGAGCGTGCCCAGCACCTTGGTCTTAGGATGCGAATCGTCCTCGCTTGGGGCGAGCTGGGCGCCGCTGATCTCGGCGATTTGGCAGGCCACGATGCCGACAGGCTTGGTGCCCTGATAGATGACTGCGTAGCGCTGCACGGTGTTGGACGGACTGTGTGCATCCAAAACTGCCAGGTAGGCCCGGCTCAGGAAGATGGTCTGGCCATCAGCGACTGCGTCCCAATGCGCGGGGTTCACAAACGAGATGCCATCGGCGATCACGTACTGCAGCCCCAGCGGCGTACCGCGCTCTTGGTGCCGCCGCTGCCCGTCCTGCAACTTTTCGATCAACTTCTTGAGCATTTCGCGTCCCTGCCCCGAGTGTACGTTGGCAAGGGGGCCCAGCTACTGGATCTTGATGTGGGTCATCTGCTCCATTTGAGGCGGTTCGCGCACCATGGCTGCAACCCGATCAAGATAGCCGCGCTCGGTCATCGCGGTCGGCCTTAGCTTTTAGCGTGAGATTCACGACTATCGACATTGCGCACCTGCTTGCACGCATTCGGGTGTCACTTGCGGCGGAGGGGAAATTGGGAGCGCCTCCACTCGTAGTTGTTCCATTGAGAGAGCTATAGGTCACTGTGAGTTGCAACTCACAACTTGCAGGGCTGGTACGCTCGGCAACCCGCGAGCGCGATGACATCTCCAAGCCAGAGCGCGCACGCTGACAAGAAGCCAGACCCAGCGGCGGGGCACATCACAGTCCTGCTTCACGCGTGGCAAGGCGGAGACGACGCGGCGCTCGAGGAACTTGTCGGCGTCCTGTACGACAAGCTCCGTCAGCTGGCCCGGCACGCGCGACGGGGTGAGGCCAGCAACCGCACCCTGGACACCAGCGCGCTGGTGAACGAGGCCTATCTGCGGCTCGCTGGCGCGGACGTGGACTGGGCTGACACCCGACACTTCCTCGCGGTCGCCGCCCGGGCGATGCGCAGGGTGCTCGTGGACGACGCACGCCGCCGAAGTCGCAAGAAACGCGGGGCCGGAGGGCAGATCGCGGTGTTGGGCAACGCCAGCGAGCAGCTCGTCAGTCCAGAGCGTCCCGAAGATTTTCTACGCCTCGACGAGGCCGTCGAGCGCCTCATGACCCTCGATGAACGAAAGGGGCGCGCGATAGAGCTGTTCTATTTCGGGGGCCTTTCGTACGGCGAAGTGGCCAAAGTCTTGGAGCTTTCGGAAGCGACGGTTCACCGTGAACTCCGCGCCGGGCGAGCGTGGCTCCGCAAAGAGTTGGACGACAAGGTGGCATGAATGTGCGTGGCGCGTCGGCGAGGCTGTTTTTTTCCGCGTGGTGAGGGGATCGAGCGAGCCCTGACGCTTGACGAACAAAAGGGGTGCGCGATGGGACAAGAACTTGGATGAGCGGGCGCGGTTCGGTCAGCTGACCGCGCTGTTCGAGACGATCGCTGCGTTGGACCCGGAGGCGCAGCCGTCGGCGATTGAGCGCGGATGTGGCGCGGATGCGGCGCTGGCCGCTGAGGTGCGTCGGATGCTGGCGCACGACGTTGGCTCCGAACAACACGAGGACCCCGTATGGGCGCTCATCCGTCCCGCGGCGGACGCACTCGCGAACGCCCCAATGCTCGGGCAAACCGTCGGGTCATGGCGGATCCTCAGCGTGCTCGGTGAGGGCGGGATGGGCACCGTGTATCTGGCCGAGCGTGCCGACGGCGAGTTCGAGTCCAAGGTGGCGATCAAACTCGCTCACCACGGTCTGGCGAGTGCGGGACGGGATCGTCGGTTCCGTGCCGAGCGGCAGATCCTCGCCCGTTTGTCCCACCCCGGTATCGCGCGCCTGCTCGACGGCGGCACGATGGGCGACGGCACACCCTTCTTGGTGATGGAGCTCGTCGACGGGGTGGCCATCACGACGTGGTGCGATTCGCAGGCGCTGGATCTGCGCGCTCGGCTTGAGCTGTTCTTGCGTGTTTGTGATGCCGTTGCGTCCGCCCACCAGGGCCTCATCGCTCACCTGGACCTCAAACCTTCCAACATCTTGGTCGACGAGGCAGGCGCTGTGAAGCTTCTGGACTTCGGCGTGGCCAAGCTGCTCGGCGCCGATCAACCCGACGCTGTCCCTGGCACCACAACGCTGATGACGCCCGCGTACGCGAGCCCGGAGCAGCTCAGGGGCGAGCCCACAGAGGTGGCCAGCGACGTCTATTCACTGGGTGTCATCCTCTTCGAATTATTGACTCGGGGGCTGCCGCTGGACAGCGACGACGGTACGCTCGCGGGCTGGGTGCGCACGGTATCGAAGCAAGAGCCTGCGATGCCGAGCAGCCTCGCCGCAGACGGGGACCGTCGGCGACTGCGCGGAGATCTGGATGCGATCATCGGCAAAACGCTTCGAAAGGCGCCCCAGTTACGGTACGGGTCGGTACAGAGCATGGCCGACGATCTGCGTCGATGGTTGGACGGCTACCCCGTTGCCGCCCGTGGTGGCCGCGCCTCCTACCGGGCGCTCCGCTTCGTGCAGCGCAACCTCGTGCCGGTTGTCGCCGCCGTGGCCTTGGTCGGGGGGTCGCTGGGATTCGCGCGATACGCTGTCGTTCAGGCGCACGCGATCGAAGCCGAGCGTGACCACGCTGAACGCGAGCGGGCCACGGCGCAGCGGGTCAGCCTCTTTCTCCAGCAACTCTTGACCGAGGCGGACCCCAACGAAGGCTCAGGCCCCGATGTCACGATCCGACAAGTCCTCGATCGCGGGGCCCGGACGCTCGCCGAACAGCTGCAGGACGAACCCGAGATCCACGCCACTTTGGCGCTCGTCGTCGGGCAGGTCTACCGGAGTTGGGGCGAGTTGG
>JAESSZ010001025.1 GCA_016763875.1 Nannocystaceae bacterium | reverse complement strand
CCAGTGGCCCCCGCGACAAATGCGACTGCGGTGGGCACTAGCCGTTGCCGGCCGACTTGGCGGACTTGGCCGACTTGCGTTTGACGGGTTTGCCGGTCTTGACCTTGCTCTTGCCGCGCCCGCCCTTGTTCGCGCGCTCCCAGTCTTTGATCCGCAGGGCGCGATAGTCCCGCGACAACTGGTCGCGTTCGTTCTCGGCCGAGGTGAGCGCGCCGCGGTCAGTCCCGGACGCCTCGTGCGCGATCATCGTGAGCATGGCGTCGACAACACCCCCAAGGCTGTCGGCGCCAATGAACTGCCCTCCCGCCAGGGAAAACCCGCGTGTATTGGGCTGCACGACGAACGCGGTGGTGCCCAGCGCCAACACGCCATCGGCCATCATCTTCGTTTGCGCCCCCGTGAACGCGGCCACCGCCTTTTCGACATTCGACTCCGCGGCATCGAGCGCCTTTTTCTTCTGCTTGGCCGCCCGCGACATTCGCGACTTTTCGACCTCGCTCCACGACGGGCCGCCGTCGACAGCCGAGTCGTGGAAAACAGCCATCGATGACGAGGCGAACCCCGTGACGAAGAACCCCGCGATGTAGCCAAGGTTCGTGCTCCATACCCCTCCCACGTTGGGCAGTGTCAGCACGTGGTACGGCCCGGCGGGATGCGTGTCGCGGCGCATCGACCCCTCAACACCGGTCGCCAAACGCCCCGCAAGCCCAGCGTCGGTGGTCACCAGCAGGCTATCGCCCGCGACCACAGCACGCATCGTACGGAAGCGCGGGACGGAGAACTCGTACGCGCCATTTTTCTTAGAAAGCGCAAACCCGGCCAACGTCGCGGACTTGTCGATTTTGGCCAGCAGCGCTTCGACCTTCGCCGGGTCCTTGATCTTGAGCTGCAAAGTAAACCCGATCTGTTTCGCGAGTTCGTCCAGATGCGCGTAATCAACGGGGGCCTCCAGCGTGACGGCGAGCATGGCCTCACCGGTCAGCAGCGGCTGCAAATCCGTCGTCGGGTTGATCCCCAACATGGCTTTCTCGGCCTGGATTGAGGCGTCGTGAATGCTCGCGCCTTCACTGCGCGCGAGCAACTCCACAAGCTCAAGCGCCGCGTCCACATCCACCCGACCGCCCCACATCAGCAACGGCTCGCCGTTGAGCGCCTTGGGCAGCGACATGCCTTCCGGCACAACACCAATGAGCTGCCGCAGAAATGCCCCCTCTCGTAGAACGATCTGACCGTCCAGCACGGGACCGGTGCGTTTGACCGACAGCGCGACGCCAACCCCCTCGATGCCGTCCACTAGCTTCTCGACCAGCTCGCGACCCGCGGCAGCGCGGACGACACGCTGCTCGTCCCAAACACGCATCTCGTCGCGCTGTCGCTCGAGCTCAGCGATCTCATCGGCGCTAGCGTCCCTCGCTTTGGCCTCGGTCAGCGCCGTCTCGGCCCAGTTATTGTCCACGCTGTCGCGCGCGTCCTCTTGTGCGAGTTCGTCGGCAACAAGCAGCGCGGGATTGAAGAACGCCATCGCGTCTGAGTCCCGCAGTCCGCCCAGCGCCTTGCGGTACTCGACCGAGGCCGCCAGCGACTGCCGCGGGTCAATATTGGCGACGGCTTCGGCGTAGTCACGAACCCCCTCGTCGGGGTTGGCCTGGGTCACGAACATCGCGAGGTCGTCGCGCAGCACAAAGCCCCCGCGCCACTGACCGCGCGCGTCTGACAGCACGGTCGAGGGGCCCACCTGCCGTTCGGCAAGTTCTTCTTTGTGGTGTGCCGCGACTTCTCGCAACCTGGCCTTGAACTTCCCAGCGTCCGCGAGAGTAAAGAAGAAGGCGACCACACCGTCGCGCGTGCTGATGAGCGCCGCGCCCATCCGCCCCTTGCTATCGATCCCTGCGGCGGCGTAGGCCCCAGGATCGAGGAGATCCACCCCGATCTCGCCAACCATCTCGGCACGCGCCGCTTCGAACTCGCTCGGAAACTTCGCGGCGAGCCCGTCGCGGTCAAACACCTCCGCGAGCCGGTCCGCGCCCGCGACCCAGGCGACGAACTGCGTGTCGCGCGGCAACATCTGGGCCGGGTGGCTCACTCGCACCACTTCCCCGTCGCCCACGACGACCCCAGCGGCCGAAACCGGCTCTGCGACCGGCTCGACCGGGCCCTCGTTGGGCTTGCAGCCCAAGCCCAGCGAACACGCGAGAGACGTGGCGACGGCAAAGCGACGGACCCGTGCTGACAACATGGCGGGGTTATAGCAAAACGACGCCCGCGGCGGAGGGACAGCCACGGCCATGAGCAAGCTCCGGTTAGCGAGCCGTCCAGCCCGGGTAACCCCCTAGCGCCCCGGCTAGTCCTCCGTCTCGAGGTTTTTTCGCAGCCGCTCGGTCGTCGCCGCGATTGTCCGGATCGCGGCATCGGGGAACCCGTAGAAGGCACGATCAAACAACGCGTTACTGACGCGGATGAACCGGGGTAGCGCTCGCATGGCCTTTCGGGTCGGGCGTAGAAGCATTGCGCGAGCATCGTCGGGATCCGGCTCGCGGGACACCCGCCCGCTGTCGTGCAGTGCGCGAATAAATCGGCCGACGGTCACCTGTGACAGCCCCATGCGCGTGGCCAGCTGGCGCGCGGTCATCGGGGCGCGCTCTTGGAACAGGATCATCAGCGCCCCCCCCTGCGCGGGCGTCACCTCCTTCAGCCCCTCGCGTGCGAACAGCGTTGCAACCGAGCGGTCGACCATTCGGCCAAGCCGCGCAAAATTGAGAAACGTCTCTGCCTGCCGACGTCGTGCATCAAGCCCAGCCTCGGGGGCGCGTGAGTGTGAGGGATCAGCCACAGTGAGCCCCGCCCAGAACGCGAAAACGTCTTGCGGCGGCGCGATATAGTAAGCATGCTCATCATATCCGACGCAAGTGCTCGGATGAAAACCCGGAGTTCACGACCGTGCCTGACGCCTACGTATTTGACGCTGTCCGTACCCCACGGGGCCGCGGTAAGGAGAGCGGAAGCCTCCATACCGTGCGCGCCGTTGACCTTTTGGCCCAGGCGCTCGCCGCTCTGCGTGATCGCAACTCGCTGCCGACCGAGCACGTCGAAGACGTCGTGATCGGCTGCGTAACGCAAACCGGCGACCAAGGTGCCTGCATCGCTCGGTTTGCGGCGCTCGAGGCCGGCTACGACGTGGATGCGCCCGGCCAGACCGTCAACCGCTTCTGCGGCTCGGGTCTGTCGGCGGTCAATGACGCCGCGGCCATGGTCGCCTCCGGTTTTTACGACCTCATCGTCGCTGGCGGCGTCGAGTCGATGTCGCGGGTGAAGATGGGCAGTGATGGCGGCGCCATCTGGGATCCGCGCACGCAATGGAACGTTGGTTCGGTTCCGCAGGGCATCAGCGCGGACTTGCTCGCAACGCTCAACAACATCACTCGTGATGACGTTGACACGTTCGCGGTCGAGAGCCAAAAGCGCGCCGCAGCGGCGATCGAAAGCCACAAGTTCGACAAGAGCATCGTTGCGATCAAAGACGACAACGGGCTCACCATCCTTGACGCCGACGAGTACCCGCGCCCCGACACAACCCTGGAAAAACTCGGAAGCCTCTCGCCTGCGTTCGAAATGATGGGGCGCCAGTTTGGGCTCGATACGCTGACCCGCGATCGTTATCCGCACGTCGAGCGCATCGACCACGTCCACCACGCGGGCAACTCCTCGGGCATCGTTGACGGCGCCGCCGCCGTGCTTGTCGCGAGCCAGAAAAAGGGCGCAGAGCTCGGCCTAACCCCAAGAGCGAAGATCCGTTCGGTGGCGCTGTGTGGCACCGACCCCATCTTGATGCTCGCGGGCCCGATGCCCGCGTCCCGTCGGGCCTTGAAGAAGGCGGGCATGGAGATTGGGGACATCGATCTTTTCGAGGTCAACGAAGCGTTTGCGGCCGTGCCGCTGGCGTTCATGCAAGAGCTCAACGTCGAGCACGACAAGGTCAACGTCAACGGCGGCGCCATTGCGCTTGGCCACCCACTGGGAGCCACCGGGGCGATGTTGCTTGGCACGCTCATCGACGCCCTCGAAGAACGCAACCTCACCACGGGTCTGGTCACGCTGTGCATCGGCGGCGGCATGGGCATCGCGACGATCATCGAGCGGGTTTGAAAGGCACGCACCCATGACCGACATGACCAAAACAAACAACGGACAGGCCGTGCTCAGCTTCGACGCCGATACCGGCGTCGCCACGGTCGCGATGGCGATGGAGGGCACCGCCAACAAGCTTGGCGATACGTTCGGCGAAACGCTGCACCAGGGCATGCAGTGGGCGCTGGGCCACGACGGCATCAAGGGCGTGATCCTCACGTCCAACCACAAAGACTTTTGCGTCGGCGGCGACCTCGACGGGCTGTATCGCCAGCGCGACCGGGCGCAGATGATGGCGCGTCTGACCGACCTGCACGCGCTGCTGCGAATGATCGAGACCGCGAAGGTCCCCGTCGTCGCCGCACTGACCGGGAGCGCCCTGGGCGGAGGCTACGAGTTGGCGATGGCCTGCCACCACCGCGTGGCGCTGTCCGAAGACCGCGTCCGCGTGGGTCTTCCCGAGACGCTTTTGGGCCTGTTTCCTGGCGGCGGCGGCACGCAGCGCCTGCCGCGACTCATCGGCATTCAGGGCGCACTGGACATTATCCTGCAGGGCAAGACGCTGCACCCAACAAAGGCCAAGGCGCTCGGCCTCATCGATGCCACCGCGGAGACCCGCGAGGCCGTGCTCGCCCACGCCGCCGCGTGGATCGCGGCCAACCCCAAGGCCAAGCAGCCCTGGGACACGGAGAAGTTCCGGTTCCCGGGACCGCGTCCGGGCTCAAACCAGGCGCGCCAGATCCTCATGGGCGCGTGCGGCATGCTGTTCAAAAAGTCCGCTGGGGCCTACCCCGGGCTGCAGGTCGCCGTGAGTGCGATAGCGGAAGGCACCGCGCTGTCCATCGACAATGGCCTGAAGATCGAGGCGCGATACTTCACCCAGATCGCGTGCAGCGACCAGGCCAAGGACATGATCCGGACGATCTGGTACCACCGCCGTGCGGCGGAAAAGGCCGAGGGGCTGCCGCGAGCTGAGGACGGACACGGCCTGTCCAAGGTCGGCATCATCGGGGCCGGCATGATGGGCGCGGGTCTGGCCAATGTGTGTGCGCAGGCGGGCCTGTCGGTCGTGCTCAAGGACATTGGGCAACCATCGCTCGACAAGGCCAAGGCGCACGTCGAGGGGTTGGCCAAGAAAAACCGCCGCCTATCCGACGCAGACAAGGCCTCGTTGACCAGCCGCGTGCAGTACACCCTGGCCGACGACGATCTGCAGGACTGCGACCTCATTATCGAGGCGGTGTTCGAGAACCTCGAGCTCAAACACTCGGTGACCAAGGCGCTGGAGCCCAAGCTCGCCAAAGACGGTATCTGGGCCACCAACACCTCCGCGATCCCCATCGCGGACCTGGCCAAGGCCTCGGCGGACCCCACCAAGTTCATCGGTCTGCACTACTTCTCGCCCGTGGAGAAAATGCAGCTAGTGGAGATCATCACGACCGAGCAGACCTCCGACGACACGCTGGCGCGATGCCTGGCGTTCACCAAAGCGATCAAGAAGCTCCCGATCGTGGTCGGCGATGGTTACGGGTTCTTCACCTCGCGCGTGTTCTCGTCGTACATCATGCAGGGGGCGCAGCTCGTCGCCGAAGGGCACGACCCGGCCACCATTGAATGGGCCGCCCGCCGCGCGGGCATGGTCGTCAGTCCGCTGCAGGTCTTCGACGAGGTCACGCTGTCGCTGGCGGTCAAAGCGTCCAAGCAAAGCCGCGCCTACGGCCAAGATCTGGACTTCCCCGGGATGCGACTGGTGCAGACCATGGTGGACCAAGGTCGCGTCGGAAAGGCCGCGGGCGCCGGTTTCTACGACTACGGTCCCTCGGGGCGGACGTTGTGGCCCGGTTTGGCTAAACTGGTCGACAAGCCGACGCCACCCAAAACCGGGTTGGATCTGCTTGGGCGAATCTTGCTCTCGGTGCAAGCGCGCGAGGCGGTACGCGCGATCGAGGACGGGGTTATCAAGCAGTACCGCGACGCCGAGGTCGGTGCGGTGTTTGGCATTGGCTTCGCCCCCAACACCGGTGGGCCGCTGTCGTGGATCGATCGGCGTGGCGTCGCCACGTTCGTGGCCGAGTTGCGTGAGTTGGCCGAGAGTTACGGGCCGCGCTGGGCGCCACCGGACCTGCTGATCGAGATGGCGGAAAAGGGCGAACGCTTCTTCCCCGAGGTGTGACGGCAACCCGCGCAACACGATAGGGTCGCGGCGCCATGGCATTCGAGGACGCGCCCGCCCTGCCCGACTTCATCGCCGCCATGCTGCCGCAGGCGCGGCGATGTTACCGACTGGAAACCGGCCCCGACGCGGCTCGCCGCATGCATCTGCTCGATGACGGCCCGCGCGAAGCGACCGCCATCGTTATGGTGCACGGCAATCCCACGTGGTCCTTTCTATGGCGCAAGGTCATAGCGGCTCTCCCGCCGGGTAAGTTTCGCTGCATCGCACCCGACCTGCTGGGGCTCGGTTTGTCGGATCGATTGCCGTCCGCGAGCGAGCACACCCTCGAGCGGCACGCGGACGCGGTGGCGCAGGTGGTGCACGCCTGCGAGCCTCGACGCGTCATCTTGGTCGGTCAGGACTGGGGTGGCCCCATCGCCGCAGCCGTGGGTGCGCGCATGCCCGAGCGCGTGGTCGGTATCGTGCTCGCGAACACGTCCGTCATCGCCCCAACGAAACCCCTTCGCACCGCGTTCCACCGGCTCGCACGACTACCGATTGTCGGCGAGTTGGCGTTTCGCGGCCTGTCGTTGCCGGTACGCGCGAAGCCGCTGGTCCAAGGCGACCGAGCCTCGATCCGTGGTGATGTCGCCAGAGCGTATCGCTGGCCCATGCGCAAGTTCGCGGACCGTATCGCCCCGCTGGCCCTGGCCCGCATGGTGCCCAACACTGCCACCCATCCGAGTCTCCCGGAATTGCGGCGCGGTCAGGCGTTTGTCGAGTCGTTCCCCGGGCCGGCCGCTCTAGTTTGGGGCACACGAGATCCCATCTTAGGGCGCGCACTCGCACGTCACGAACGGCTGCTGCCCGAGGCGCCGGTCACGATCACCTCGGCGGGGCACTTCCTGCAGGAAGAGGTGCCAGAGGCGCTCGCGGCGGCCATCGACGACGTGGCGGCGCGGGCGGCCTTTGGTTGACACAATGTCACCGGGCCACCCCCACCGTACGACGCAACTGCCCGGGTCGACGACGATGCCTGGGTGGCATTATCGTTGCAGTTCTCCTGGGCGACGCCCCCAGGCGCCTCACGCTCGACCATGTTCTTGAACGACCGACGGGCCACAGTGCTTTGCATGCGCCCGCAACCCCAGCGCCCGCAACCCAAGCGGCGACGACCGACCATCGTCGCCGCCGTGGCCCTCATGGGGATCCTCGCTCCCGGTGCGGTTGCTCGCGCAGTGCCACCAGCCGCCTCCGATTTTCAGATTCGCTATTTCGTCACCGACGAAAACGGCGACCGCGGCCGCGCCATGACGTCGCAGGATCTGACGCAGTTCTTTGGGCGAGCACGATGCGAGTGCGCCCAGCTCATCGAGGCTCAGATAACGCTGGTCTCTTAGTCCGGCCAAGCGTTCGACCCGAATCAGATTCGCGTGTTCGCCGGAAGCAACTGTAGCGACGGGCAACTGGGCAACACGTCGCAGAACAACCCCTGCGTACAGCTCGAAAACCAGCTACCCAACTTTTACACGCGCGCGCCGAGCTTCACCTTCCCCGCGATCTGGCTGTCGTCGGGCGTGCTGGGAAGCGACCAAAGTCTCGGTACGGCGGAGCCGGAGTTGTCGTGCGACCAAGGCGCGGGCGACGGAGGCATCTGGATCTGCGTTGAGGACGGGACACAGACCAACTGCCAGCCCGAAGAGTTCATCGTCAAAGGCACGCAGAACATCAACGTCCCGGCCAACCAGTCGGGCACGAGTACGGGGTCGACGGGCGCTATCCGCTTCGACTACGACCCACCGCTAAGCACGCCGACCTCGTTTGAACTCGCTGAAGGAGACGGCGCCGTCCGGGTCAGTTGGGACTCGCAGTCCGACCCTGGCGTTGGCTACCGGGTGCTGTGCGCCGACGCCAACGATGAGCCGCTTGCGAATAAGGGCATCTCGCGGCCAAGTGTGACCGCCGAGAATCAAGGCACGCTGTACCTCACCGAGACCAATCTGTGTCCCGACGGCCCGTTCGACGATACGCCCGAAGGCGAGATCGATGGAGAAATGGGTCCAGACGACGGTGGCACCGACGACGGCGGTACCGACGGAGACGACCGTGGCACCGATGGTGGCAGCGACGACTTCGGCGCGTGGGGTTCAGACCCAGACGACGCCTCGGATTTTTGGTGGCACGGTGCCGTGGGTGGCGAGTTGCCGACCGGCGGCGATACCGGTGGCACAACGGCTGGCGATACCAGTGGCGACACGGGCAGCGAATCCACGACGGGCACCAACGAAAGCGGCACAACCGGGAGTGACGGCACGACCGGCGGGACGTCGGCGGACACCGGCAGCACCACGGGTGGTCGACCTTCGGCGGGCATCGAGTCGCTCGACTGGGACTACGTATGCTCGGGCCATCTCGGATTCAACGCCGACAGCGCGCGCATCGAAGGTCTGGAAAACGGCACGAGCTACCGGTTCTTGGTCGTCGCCTACGACAAGGCGGGCAATCCGATCCAGGTGTCGGAACCACAAGAGGCCACGCCGCGAGAAACCACCGACTTGTGGGAGCAGTGTGAGGCCCAAGGCGATCTGTGCGGCAGCGGTGGATTTTGCCACTGCAGCACGGACAACCGCGCCCCGGACGGCCCGATGGCGCTGCTTGGGTTGACCGTGCTCGCTGGTATCCGACGGAAGCGTCGCAACACACGGAGACGACGATGAGTGCCTTGAGCATTGGCCTGATGGGCCTCGCGAGCACGTTGGCCGCGCCGCCCGCCCCCGCGGCAGAGCCTGAGGCGACGGACACCCCGACCACAGCGGCGCCCCCGAT
>JAESSZ010001024.1 GCA_016763875.1 Nannocystaceae bacterium | reverse complement strand
TGCGCTGCGGGGGGAGCTCCCCCCGCAACTCTGGCGGTAGCTCCTCCGGAAGGATCGTCGGCCCGTCACCCACCGCGAACGCGTACTCGATCACGTTGCGGAGCTCGCGGACGTTACCCGGCCACGGGTAGGCCGTAAGCAACTCGTACGCGGCGGCGTCAAAATTCTCGACGTGGCGATGCCCGGTCTCGGCGCGCTTGTTGAAGTGGTCGATGAAGTACCAAGCAAGCGCCTCGACATCGCCCTCGCGTTCCACCAGCGGGGGCATGAACACCGGGACGACACGAATTCTGTACATCAGGTCGTCGCGGAAACGACCGGTCTCGACCAAGTCCCGCAACGACTTGTTGGTCGCTGTGAGCAGGCGAATGTTGGCGGACTGAGGTTGTGTGCCGCCAACGGGCACAAAAGTGCCCGCCTGCAGAACCCGAAGCAGCTGGCCCTGGATCTCGAGCGGAACCTCTGCGACTTCGTCGAGGAAAACGGTCCCACCGTCGGCTTGCGCGAACAGTCCGGCCCGGTTGGACACCGCGCCCGTGAAGGCGCCACGCACGTGACCGAAGAGTTCTGATGCCGCCAACTCAGGCGTCAACGTTGCGCAGTTGATCCCGCGGAATGCAGCGGTCGCGCGCGGTGACAGTTCGTGAATCGCAGCCGCGGCCAGCTCCTTTCCCGTGCCTGTCTCCCCCCGCAAAAGCACCGACGCCTCGGTCTGCGCGACGCGTTCGAGCAGACGGAACAGCGACTTCATCTGTGGCGAGACCGTCACCATGCCGTGAAACTCGAACAGGTCGAGGGCTGATCGCGCGCGCAAGGTCACCAACCAAGGCTGTCTGCGGTATGCCTCCGCGCGCAAGGTTGGCCGACCTTTGTCCGCGAGAACCGAGGACAAAGGGGCCTGGGTGGCCGATCTTTGCGACGGAGCAGTCCGGTTGCGGGGGGCGAGGCGCAGCGCCGCTCTGCTACGCTTAGCACCGGTGACGCGCCCGGTGATGCTCAGTATTTGGATCGCGGCCGCGGTGGGCGGCGTTGGCTGTGACTCGATCCCGGCGCCCGGCGGTTTGCCGGGTTGGAATACAGGCGAGGTCCGGGAGATTGGTGGATGCGAGGTGCGACTGCTGCGTGCCGGCTACTATCACGCGATGTCGTGGAATCTCGAGGTGGATGTCGAGACCCACAATCGCGGGGCCGAGCAACAGCGATGCGGCTGGTCGGCTCAGCTGATCTCGGGCGCCAACAAGCCGGTCACCACTGTCGTAGGCGGCGCGCGGGCGCTGGGCCCAGGGGAGGGATTCGTCGAGGAACTTATCGCGGTCGAGAAGGACATGACGGGGTTCTCCGGTCGACCGGCTGAGGGGGATTGGGTGTTGATGGCTGTCATCCAGGGACAGCCGATCATCGGCAGCACGGAGCAGTATCACGCAACGCCGACGACAATGCGGCCACCGGGCTAACACGCGGGCGGCGGGCGAGTGTTCGCAGCGGTCCGAGTGTGGCCCACGTGTGGGTCGGTCCAGTGGCCCGCTGGCCTTAGGGGCGAAGGTGGGTGGCGACATCGTTTGCGGTTGCGTCTTGGCACGGCTCTCGCTTTGGGAAGGTCCGTGTCGAGGCGCCTGCATGCCCCCGGCCAGCTCCCGCTGGCGAACGCGGCCGACTTGTCCGAGGCGACGGACCTTCCGCAGCAGGGCAGCGGTGTCGGGAGGTTCGCGTCCCGCTCACGTGCGCTCTCGATCGTATGCGACGCGTGCGGTGCTCGCCGTGCACCGTGGCGGTGTGCGCAGCCCACCGGGGCTGGGTGCCACGCGGACTCGGTTGCCGGTCACGTTGCGGCCGTGATCCCGCGGGTGCCGTTGCGCCACTGGCAGCTTCATGTGCCCGCCGTGGCGGCGTGCCTCGGCGGTGGTGACAAACCGTGGATTGCAGGTGTGGTCCGGGCGTTTGTCGCCGCACTCTTCTCGGTGTACCGGGCGACTGCGGCGCCAGGGCGATCTGGAGGCCGGTGGCGGTGCGGCGGGGTCTCGGTCGTGCGTCGGCGGGGGGCGATGTTGCGCTCCGAGTTCTCGCTTCACGTCATGATGCTCGACGGCGTCTACGCCACGGGGGTGGGTGCTGCGCCCCCAGTGTTTGTCCCGCACCGCGGCCCCCCCGATGTTGACGCGGTGTCGGCCGCGATCGCTGGGCGACTGCAGGATCCCCGCCTGCGTCAGCAGTTGTCTGTGGCCCACGCGCCGGTCGCTGGGCCCGCGGTGGGGGCCGTTCGTCGACGTCTCGTCCCTGGGTGCGGCGCGGACCGTTGGCGGGGTTGGTCCAGCCGCGGCCCGGGGGTGTGTGTTCGGGCCGGGCGAGTCTGCATGGCTGGCGATCGCGCGTCTGCGATCGCACTGGTGGCGCAGGTGACCCGGCCGGTCGCGGACCCTCGCCGAATGTCGGTGACGCGAGAAGGCTGGGTGCGCTACCGGCTTGCGTTCCCGCTCTCAGACGGCACACGTTTTGTAGAACTATCGCCGGAAGCGGTTGCCGAGCGCTTGAGCCAATATCTCGGGGGCATGTCGCGTCGCGTGCGGTTCCACGGGATCCTTGCCGGTGGTGCGGGCCTGCGCGATCGCATCATGCCTGCGCAGTTGACCCTGGCGTCGGGCCCCCCCGTCGTCGAGATGCCTAACCCCGCTGGCCGTCGTCCGCCGCATCGTGTCCGGTCGCGGAGTGAGCCTCAACGCACGACAGCGCCCGGCCGAGGCCGAGCGCTGTTGAACGACTCAAAATGAGCGGGCGGACGCTAGTACTCTTCCTCGATCTCGTAGCCAGGGTCCAACTCGAAGGCGAGCGAGACGACCACGGGCGGTCCGTCGTAGGACGGGAACGGGGCTGCGGCCACCGCTCGGCGCAGGCACTCTTTGAAGCTCGCGTGTTTGGCCATGGCCGACGGCAGGTCCGCATTGACCCCCAGTGGACGGTCACCCTTCGGGTTGAGCAGAATCTCTACCGTCGTGTCACCATCGAGCTGTCGCGCGCGGTTGTTGGTCACCTTGGCGATGCACTTGTCCAGCGCCTCGTTCTGCGAAAAAAACGCTTCTTGAACCTCGTATTCGTCCGGGCGTTCTGGGCCCGTGTCCTCGACCACGACGTCCGCGTTGGGATCAAATGTCGGCACCGTGGCCGCAGCTGAAGCCGTCGCAGCAGAGAGGCCGCAGGCACTGGCAAAGAACGCCGCGAGTATGCCCTGCGCACGCTTGTCGAACGCGATTCCACAAACCGACGACCCGCCGCGCCATCGCACCTCTGCGCGGGCTCGCAATGGCTCGGCCCGGCCTGGAAGATCGAGGGCGACATCGATGTGGTCGCCGATCTTGAGGTCACGGTCGTCGGCCCAACGGACCTTTGCGCCGCCAACGCTGACGTCTTCGCTGTATCCCGAGAACACATCGTCGTCGGCCTGTGCGGTCAGTGCCAGTCTCATTGACAGGCGTTGGTGATTGCGTCGTTCTTGTCCTATGGGGAATCCGCTCATGGTGTGCTCTGCTCCTGTCCGTCTCGAACTTGTGTGGCGTTGCCGCGACCGGAGGTCGTTTCAACATGGACCTCCGAGTGCATCTCGGGTGCCTATTGAGAGTCGGTCCCCCACAAGGTGATCTTGAGCGGGCCGCACTCGATGGCCGGTGCGGCTCGGCGCGAAACTAACGAACCGCACTTTATGCCGCGGTCCGGTCGCGATTGTCGTCGCTGCGTGGCGCAGGCCGGTGTAGACCGCGGTCAATCTATCGGCGCGACGATGTGCGTGGGAGCCTCGCCAGGTGACGGTGTCGCACCTTTGCTTCCTCCCGCTCGTTGTCCTCTCTCTCGTTGTGTCGTGCGCGTCCGATGATCCTGAGGTCGGCGACGACATCGACGCAGACGACACTGCAGCCCACGGGAGCGCAGGAAGCTCGACCGAAGGAGGCGGCGGCAGTACGGGCCTGGACAATGGCGGCGGCTCGGATTCGAGCACCGGCGGGACGGGGACGGGCGAGCCTC
>JAESSZ010001023.1 GCA_016763875.1 Nannocystaceae bacterium | reverse complement strand
TCGATCAAGTCCGAGTGTTTGTCGAAGATCATCCCGCTCGGGGAGCGACACCTGCGGCATTGCGTTCAAGAGTTCACTCGGCATTACCACGAAGAACGCCCACATCAAGGTCTTGGGAACAGGTTGATCGAGCCGGCCGCAGCGGCCAATGGCGGCGGGCCCCGATTCCTAGTGGTCGCGTGCCCGAACCTCGCTCCTGCTCCCGGATCCCGCTTGTGTCGTTGGCCGGACTGCTCGCCCACTGGCTTGCAGATCTGCTCGCGCGACTTCTGGGACAGGACGCCGGCGGGCGGCTTTGCTTGGAGAGAACTGGCTGCTGAAGCTCGCGAACCCGCGGAACTTTTGGTCTACGCGCTGTAGCGCCAGGCTCACGCGCCAAACACGAGGGCAAGATCGGGGTCGGTTACCCGGCCGTCCTGATGCACACACAGGGCGTCGCGGCGGACGATGAGTCGTTCGCGTTCGGCCGGAGCCAGTGCGCTCCCCAGTCCCCGCCAGACCGCGAGCAACGCCGCCTCTGTCAGTGCGGCGTCCTGGGCCAGCCAGTGGCGGGCGCGCATGAGCAGAGCCTCGCGGTTCGCGGGATCGTCGCTGGTGGCTGCCCACGCACCGGCGGCGCAGGCCGCGTTGTACTGGTGCGGACGGCTCAGCTCGCGTTGGGCGGCGGGATCTTCGAGAGCGGCCTCCAGATACCTCAAGGCCAGCTCCGGCTCGCGTCGTGAGGCCACTGAGTACGCCAATATCAAGCGGGAAAGCGTGTCGGTGAGGGCATTGGTGCCCTGGGGAACGGCGGACGAGACCGGCTCGGCGGTCGCCGGTTCCCGGCGTTGGCTCTCGGAGGCCCAACCGTGCGTAGCCACGTGCACATGGTAGGGCTCAGAGGGCAGACCACCCAACGCATCGATGAGATCGACCGATAACTCAAGCACCCACAAGCCAGCGTGTTGTGTCGGCTCACCGAACCACACGTGGGCCCCGCAGACTGGGGCGACCCACGGGACTTGGTCTTGCTCGGTCACCACGCTCACGTACATGTCGCGAACGCGGGCGTCCCAGGTGGAGGCTTCGTTGTCGTCGTCGTTGTCGACGGCCAAGGTGATGCGCAACCACTCGGAGACTCCACCGGGCTGTGGGCATGCCCCGCGTGGAGCGAGCGTGAGGCCCTCGCAAGCCGAGGCTTGGTCGGTGGGCGAGACGTGAATGGGCGCGCGCAGGTGCATAGAAGTTTCGGGGGCGGGCGCTTAGTACGCGATCTGCCAGTCGACCTCGGCGCAGCCGCGCAGCCGGAGCTGCTTGATGCAGTGGCTGCAGAAGGTCGCGTTGGCGAACGGAGGAAGGTAACCGCGGTGGTACATCACACATATGCCCGACCGCGACGAGTTCGGGACGTAGATCTGCGGTTTGTTGGGCTCCCACGTCTTTTTCTTTTCGGCGTCTGTGTGCACTCGTAGGGTTTCGGCGTCGGTGAGCGTCGCCTTGTGGGCGCAGTGTCCAATCTCGCCTGTCGCGCTACCTCCGAACTTGGGAGCGTAGAATTTACCGTGGTTGAGGTTGTCCTCTGTTGCGCGAACGATCCCAATCGAGTGCGCAATTTCGTGGGCCACCGCGATGCTGATCGCCTTTTGCCCGGTGAGCGGGTCCCGCGCGCGACCCATCAGGGTCTCCACTGCGACCGCGATGTTCGCACCACGGCTGTTCCCTGCGCGGTCGCCGTAGCTCTTGGTCTTGACGGTCAACGTTGTCCCCGGGCCGGATTCACCATCCACAAAGGTGCTCAAGAGTCCGTTGAGATTGTTATTGGTGACGGTAATCTTGGCGCTTAGTCCATTGTCGTTGATCACGCGCGTCCCGTAGTTGCTCGCTTCAACGCCTGCCGCGTCGAACGTGAGCTTGGTCGAAGACACCTGAAGCACGACCCGGTGAGTGGCCTTCTCCCAAAGGTTCTTGCCTAGGGAGATGCGCCCAACCGCCTTCACGGTGATCGTGACCGATTCGTTGTCGGCGACGATCTCCACCGGATCGAACCGGACAGCCCGGGAGTCGATGGGGTCCAACGTCAGATCCGCCCCGGTCTTGTTGTGCACGCGGAGCGCTTCAAGCAGGTCGCGATTGGTCGAGACGGCAACGATCGTCTGTCGATGGCGGGAGGGCGAACCGTCCCTGTAGACGACGGTGAACGTGGTCTCGAGGTCGGTCAGGGCGAAGCTTGGTGCGACATTGAGATTCAGCTCTTGGATAGAACTGGCAATGAACACTCGTTTTGTCGGCGCTGGGACTGCGATCGTCCACGCTTGGTTGGTGAACTCCATTTGCTGCTGCGCCCCGACATCGGACTCGTTGACTTGCGGGTCCGTCACCACGCGTTCGACCAACATGATGCGCAGCCACCGGTAGTGTGCCTCGTGGTTATTGGCGGGAGGTTGGCTGGAGAACGGCGCTTGGGGGAGCGTGCCCACCAAGGCCTGCAGCGTGCTGGTGGGCGTATGCGCCTCGGTCGCGATCACGGCGTTGTTGGGCTGCACAGCCTCGGTCAACTCAATGAATGCGGCGTTGAACAGCTCGGTGAGCGCCACGGAGAGCGCTGGGGCGTTCGCGCGGGCGGACATCCCTTGCATACACGTCAGCGTAAAATATACCTTGCGCCACGCGACGGTCTTGGCGCCCGCAACGGTCGTCGATTTCGTCCCTTTGGCCAAACGGGCCGAGTCCTCATGAACTTTTTTGACCTTGACCGTGTACTCGTTGCCACCGACCGTGGGCAGATGCAAATGGTTGTTGAACACACGCTCGTTGGGTGGGGACTGTCTCTCCTCGATGACCGGGTTTCCGTGTTCGAATCGAGCCGTCCCCGTGCCTAGGTTACTGCTGTTGGACTCGACCGACCACGACGAGTCGCGACGACCGACTTTGCCCCGGCTCTTGCTGGTCCGGGCGCGCATCGGGTAGCCGTTGGCAATAATGCCCGGGAGGTTCACGTAAACTCGAGTCCTCGGCACGGCGCTCAGTGTACTTCGTAACGTCTGGCCGACGTCGAGTCATTGGTGTATTTTGGCGTGGCTGACTTGGATGGACCCGGACGAGCAGACCTCCTCTCCCCCGACCGCTCCTCGCGAGTTTGTGGCCGCGTCAGGGTACATGCACCGCTTTCGCGTAATTGAACCGTGGGACCTCGTGGAACTGGAGTGCGACGCGCCCCCCCTGGACCCGGATGAACTCAGGCCGATCGTCGAAGAAGACGACGATTGGGATGTCGAGTTGGTAGGCGGGGTTGAGTGACCATGCAGTGCTCCCTTCGTCACTTTGGCTACGATCCATCGGAGCGTTCCCCAACTCTCGGATCCGATTTCGAGGGAATCGCACTCGCCGCGGGCGCAACCTTCGGGCCGGCTGAACTCACGGTCGCTGTCCACGTCCGCTACCGCGTGCCCCAGCGGTTCTTTGCGCAATACGTCTCGATCACTAACGGGATGGTCGTGCACGCGGCGTGTCACCAACCTCGACTCTTGTTCGCCCGGGCCATGAACAACCCCGACAACAGTGTCGAGGAATACGAGACGAACTTTCGACAGACTCCTGCAACCCGTGGCGTACAAGACGGGCTTTGCATTGGCGGGTGGATCAACTTTGAGCTGCACGCACAGGACTTCGGCCCGCCGTGGGTCGATCCGATCTTT
>JAESSZ010001022.1 GCA_016763875.1 Nannocystaceae bacterium | reverse complement strand
TTTGCCCGCCGACCGACGTCAGGCGCCCGTGGATCCCCTTTTCGGAGGGGGTAACGACCGTCGACTTCGACACGTCCGTCGACTTCCACACGACCTGGGGAGGTGCCGAGTTCTCGGGCGGCGCTATTGCCTCGGGCTCCGCGGCGCGGCAAGACAGCAAAGACAGGCAAACCGTCAGCAAAAGGCGCATGTACCCAAAGCCTAACGGATGAGCCATGCAAACAGACGTGACAGCCAGCCACCCCCCGTGACCTTGTCTGGTGCAAGCACGGCCTGAACCGTGATCTCGATCGGCGGCGCAAACGGCTCGGGTGCATCCGCCAGCACCGCCTCTTGGCCACAGCCGATGCAGTCACCCTGTGGGGGCATCGCGCCATCGCCAAGGATGCGTACCGGATCGCCACATGCGGCGCAGGGCGGCGCCGGCCGCAATGGCTCGAGCGAGTAGTCGATATCGCACACCTCGCAGGTGGCGCGGGGTGGCAGGTCTTCGTAGAACGTCAGGCCGTTCCCGCAGTTGGTGCACTGCGGAAAACCCTGCAGCGGAAACGGATCCCGCGTCGGGTGGAGCAACGCCTGCTCAAGATCTGCGTAGAAGAACCGCCGCTCCCGGGGGCAGAGCAATGTGATCGGGAGTCGCCCGGACACGACGGTGAGATCGCCGAAGCACGCCGGGCATTGGGGCACCGTGCGGCAGCTCCCGCCAACACGCAGCTTGCCGCACCGCTGGCACGAAGCGACCGGCGGCAAGCTACCTGCGTTGACCATCTCCCCGCCGCAGCGCTCGCACACCATGCGACGCTAACTATAGATCGGCTACGGCAGTTCCAGGATGTCGACCGGCTCACCAAGGGCTTGGATCGCGCTGACCGACAGCGCCGCCGACTTCAGCGACCCCTCCGCCCACGTGTCCAGCTGCGAGCCAAACAGCTCACTCTGCCCAACCTCCGTGTTTCCTGGCGGCAGCACCGTCCGGCTATCGTCGACCGAGCCGAGGTGCACGTGCTGCGTGTACGACTGCGCCCTCTGGGACCAAATCGTATTGCCGTCGGCGCAGGCCAGCGTTGGGGACTGCAGCGCGGGTCCAAAGTCGGAGCCTTGCAGGTCGAGTCCGGAGAGGTATTCGAGGGTCGGCGTGGTCGTGGTGTTGGCGTAGACCGCGTCCCACTGTTCGGGATCCGGCATGCTCGCGGTTGCAGCACTCCACGCCGCCGCCAACTCCGTCTGGACGTAGCTCATCACTTCATTGCTCGGCACGTAGCTCGAGTCGTCTGCGATCTGCGCCATCATGTCGTCCAGGAAGAGTGACAGTCCAACTTGTCCGCCTCCGTACTGCGCGTTGATCTCTGGACCCGTCTGTTGGACCCGGAACTTCACGCTGATCCGGCTGGCAAGATACACACCCGCCTGCTCGGTCAGCATGCTACCGCCCGCCGTCTGCCAAGCGTCCAGATGGTCAAGAAGATTGATCGTCGATTCGGAGAGCCGGCCCGGCTGGACGGACCGAATGTGGGCACCAAGAGCAACGAGATCGCGACGCGCAACGTTGACACAATCCCATTGCACATCGTCAAGAACGGTCGCGGGATCCATCGTAGGCGGCAGGGCTTCGAGCAGCTCGCGAAGCCGGCGGCTACGGATCGAGTCACCACCGCCGCCCTGTCCGGCCCCAAGCGGCAGTGGGTACCAGTCTCCGACCGAACGGTGGTTGGCGGAAAGCAGCGAGCCGGCCGCAGGGTCTAAAACCCAAGGTCGGAACTGCTGGGGGATGACGTCCGCCCAGTCGTACTCGGTCGCGCTACCGTCCTGCGCGATCTTTCCGCCGAGGGGCGAGGCAATGGATCTCAGCGGAATGTCGCCGATCACGGTGAAGAAGATACTTCCCCCGGGCCCCGCCACCAGCAGGTTTGCGGAGGGCGTCGTCCATTGCTCTACCGCCGCGCGGACATCGTCGATGTCCTTGGACCGCATCATCGCCACCATCGCAACGAACGGATCGCGCTCGGTTGCGGAGAACGGCAAGCCCTTCATGGCGAACTCACCGGGCACGCCCGGAATGAGGTCGGTGATTACCGGACCCCAGGTACTCTCGCGATAGTGGACCTCGCGGCCCTGGCCGCCCGCGATGAGAATCATCTCGGTTTCGGAGGTGAGCGCGTGCTCGACCCCATCCACCGTGTAGTGCTCGCTGTCGGTCATCTCTAGCCGATAGAGGTCACGCGAGTCGATTCCCGCGGCAGTCAATCCCCACGCAACCGTCGGGGTGTAGCCAATGAGAAGACCCGGAACTCCCGCCGGGCTAACCCCACGCGCATGAATCGCATCGCCAACGATCGCCCACTCGTACATGAAGGCCGGAGACGTCACGGGAACTTGCGGATCCGATACCAACACGGACTCGCCCGTGCTGGTCCGGTCGCCGCTCATCACCCACGCATGGCTGAACTTTGGTGTGACATGACCGTAGTTGTGCGGCGCAGTCACCTGGGACTGCTCGCCATAGCCCATCTTCGCGGCGTAGCCAGCGATCGCATCCTGTACCTCCTGAGGAACGTCTGAAGACTGAACGACCGCGGCTTGAGTATTGCCGGGCTTGGCGTTGGCACCCGCGTTCGCTATCGCCTGTTGCAGACCCACGGCGGCAACCTCGGCTTCGAAGTCCACCAATCCCTGCGCCTTGCTGGTTACGTCGTTCGTGAAGAGATCGGAGACCCGGTACCAAACCGCGAGACTGTGGACAGGCGTCCAACTCGGGACGTCGAGACCGAGCGCGGCAAACTGCGGATTGACGGCGTCGGGGTTCGCCAGCACCCAGGCATTGACCCCGTCAGCGTAGGCTTGCAGTAGTTCTTGATGTTCGGCGTCGAGCGTGGGGGCCATACGCTCGGCGTGACGCCAGTGACCCATAAGACGGAACTTCTTATCCTGCTCGAAGTAGTCCTCGCCAAAGAACTCGGCGACCCTTCCCTGCGCCACGAGCACGGAAACACTCATCTGGAGTAAGCGGTCTTGGGCCGTTGCGTACCCAAGGCCGTACAGCGCGCCCGCGTCGGTGTCGGCGAGAATGTGCGGCACGCCGTGCCCGTCGCGACGAATCTCGACATCACCGGAACTGAGCCCGCCACTCGTCCCGTCGCCCGTTTCATCGACGGCGGTGCTCCCGGTCGAGCCGTCATCATCTACCCCGTCGTCGAGTCCGTCGCCGCCGGCCGTCGAGTCGCTGCTGCCGCCCTCGGCATCACCGGTTGCGTCCCCGGAACATGCGGTGAGCCAGCTCGTAAGTGCGACAGTGATCGCAACCGGTGCGTACGTAAAGATCGAGTCGTGGGCCAGACGGGTCATGCCGGCTGCATGTCCGCACGCCCGAGCACCTTCACGGTTTCTCAGAAAGACGGGCGCGAACTTTGTCGGCGTAGGTTCCTCGCGGGTACTTTCGGAGGTATCGGTCGCCCGCCGCTCTCGCGTTGTCGCTGCCCATCGCGAACAGGGCAAGCGTCGCAATGCCGGCCCGCTGCTCAGCGAACAGGCCGTCGGAGAACCTGCGATCTGCTTGCTGGGCCAACTTTAGAGCTCTGGCGGGGTTGCTCGACAGGGCCTTGCGAGCGCGGTCCGTTGCCTCCATCTCGGCTCTGAGACGGTCCACGGCTGGCGCTGGCTTGGGCGCCTTCGGTTTCGCGGCAGGCTTGGGTTTGGACCGCGCTGCCCGAATGGTGTCGTCCGTTGGGGTCGTCGGCGCCACGGGTTGTGCATCCGAGCGGTCCTCGCCGTCAGGCTCAAGAGTTGGCGCCGATACGACGGAGCTTGGTGGGTCGGGGACGACGGCGGGTCGAGCGTCGAG
>JAESSZ010001021.1 GCA_016763875.1 Nannocystaceae bacterium | reverse complement strand
GTCGCGTAGGAGATGCGCAGGTGACCGGGCGCACCAAACGGCGTGCCCGGTACGGTGGCAACCAATTTTTCCTCGAGCAGCCAGGTCGCCAGCGCGACGTCGGTGTCGTGGGCGGTCCCCGGTCCGACATGCCTTGAAACGTCCGCGAACACATAGAACGCCCCGTCCGGGGGCTGCACGCTCACGCCCGCGACTTCAGCCAACCCCGCGAGCGCAAGCGTGCGCCGACGCGCGAACGCTTCCCGCATGGCGTCGGTGTCGGCGGCAACGGACGGATCGGTGAGCGCGACCAAGGCCGCGTATTGCGACGGGGTGGCCGCACCCGAGGTCATCTGACTCTGGATCCGCGACGCGGCTGAGATCAGCGTCTTGGGTCCCGCGAGGAAACCGATCCGAAACCCGGTCATCGCGTAGGTCTTGGACACGCCATCGACGATGATGACGCGATCGCTGAGGCCATCGAACGCCATGACCGCGCTCGCGTGCACGAAGCCGTCGTACACCAGCTTGCGATAGATATCGTCCACCACGACCCAAGCAGCAGGCGCGTGTTTGGCGATGACCTCGGCCAACGCCCGCAACTCGCTGTGGCCGTAGCCCGCCCCGGTGGGATTGCCGGGGTTATTGAGGACGATGAGTTTGGTTTTTGGACTGAGAGCCGCTTGCAAGGCCTCGGGCGTCATCCGCCAGCCCGCCGCTGCCGTCGTGTGGACCACGACTGTCTTGGCCTCCGCCAAACCGATCATATCTGGGTAGCTGACCCAGTACGGCGCCACGATCACGACCTCGTCGCCCGGATCGCACGTTGCGAGGAAGAGGTTCGCGAGACTGTGCTTGGCCCCGCACGACACCAGGATCTCGCTGCGTTCGAACGTGCGTCCGTGCACCGCCCCCAACTCGGCCGCAACGGCGTCGCGCAACTCGGGGATCCCGGGGACGGGGGCGTACGACACGCGCTCCGTCGCGGCCCGCTCGGCAACCGCAGTGCGCACCGCCTTTGGCGGCAAGAAGTCGGGCTCGCCAGCGGCGAAGTTGAGCACCTCTTTGCCTTCAGCCCGCAGGATGTTGGCGCGGCCAGAAACAGCGAGGGTGGCGGAAGGTGTGATGCGTTCGGCGCGTTGGGAGATGGGAACGGTGCTCACAGCGGGTACCTCGGCGACAGTTGGCAGGGGGCGCGACGGCTCGGAACGTTCTCGAGCGATCTCGAGATGCGCCTGACCGTAGGCACGGGAAAAATACGGGTCCAGATCGCTCGGCCATGCGATCGACCGCGTTTTACCGCGAACACGCTCCGACTCGCAGGCTACGCGGGCGTTAGGCGCTAGCCATCCGCCTTCGGCCAATAGCTGCATCACCGGGTCAAAGACCTCCGGAATAGCGAAGGGCGGATCGACAAAAACGAGGTCGAAGCGGCGCTCTTTTGGGGGCGGGCTCGCCAGATATCGCAGCGCATCGGTGCGCACGACCGTGCAGCGATCGCCGACGGACAACGCGTCCGCCTGTGTACGAAGGTGGGCGACAACGCGCGTATCGAGGTCGAGCATCGTGCAGTGGTCCGCGCCGCGACTGAGCGCCTCGAACCCAAGGGCACCCGACCCTGCAAACAGGTCGAGAACTCGCGCACCGAGCACCTCGGCCTGCAGACAATCGAAAAGCGCGCCGCGGACTCGAGCGCCCATCGGCCGCAATCCGGCAACCCCCTCGGGCAGCGCCAAGAGCACCCGACCTCGCATTGACCCGCCACCGATCCGCTGCACGGGGGGGAGCTTGCCACGAGCGCGACGGCTCGGGTGCACCCGCCTCAGGCAAGCAGGGCGGAGCGTGCGGCTCGTTCAGCCTCGTCTTGGGCTTCCAGGCGAGCCCAGCCGTCCGCAAGAACCCGTCGCCGACGAACCCACGCCAGCGCGATCAAGGGAGCGACGAGCGCGAAAGGCAAGCCGCCACCGGCGATCATCGGGTACCAGACGAACCGGCCCCGCAATCCAGAACGCCATTCGGTCGAGAGTTCCTCGAGGCTACGGTCGTAGGCCTTGATGATGCTGACCTCGAACTTGTGGCCGTCCCTCACCTCGCTGATGACCTGCCGCAGGTGCATGTCCCCGTTCGGCTGACCACGCAGAAACGACACGAAGTCACGGGCCGCGGCGTATGCAACCGAAGCATCGACGCTGTCAGTCCCGCGGAAATGCTGCTCGAGTCGCTCGAAGTCAGGGACTCCGGGACCAAACACCGCCGTCGCCAGGGTCTGCGCGCGGGACAAGCTCAGGCTCCCTGTGAAGTTCTCGGCGACCCCCTCGTTGAACCAGCGAGGGACCTCGCGCCCGTCGAGGGCCCGGTAGAGCACCACGTGGGACATCTCGTGCTTGAGCAGTTCCTCGAGGTTGGTGCGGTCCCCATCGGGACCATAACGAGCGATCAGGATCTCGCCCGTGGAGGAGTGCGCGACGCCTGCGACCCAACGCGGCATACCGCTCGCGTCAGCGACGCCACCTGCGTGCTCCAAAAAGGTGATCGTGACCCGGTCATCGACATCGCCCGCGAGCTCAGCCTCGATCTCTGACCACCACAGTGGCGCGACCGTGATCAACTCGTAGGCCTCTTCGGTCACCGCAGGCTCCCACTGCAGCGTCATCGTGCCGATCCGCGCAGAACGTGTGGCCGCCGAGACGTCCCAGCCCGACGGTTTTCCTTCCTCCGCGTGGGCCACGCCAAACGCCCCAAGATAGAGACACAACCCAATAACCAGCGCGGCAACCGCCCGCGCCACCGAGGCCGCAGACCGTTGGAGTCGACTGGTGAGGAGCGTGGACACGCTCAACCATACGCCGCGGCGCGCTCGTCGGTTTCGTCGGCCCAGGTTCATGGGCTCACCGTGAGCACCACTTGCTCCTTGCGCAAGGCACTCGCGAGCAGAATTGCGAGCGCGCCACCGACGACCGCCACCGCGACCGCGCCGATAATGGCACCACGGGCCCGTGGCGACAGCTTCGCGCGACTTCGTCGTTCGCGCATTCCGCCGCGGACCAGCGCCTCTCTTTCGTGCCAAATCGCGCCGAGCAGTTCGGGCTCGTAAACTGCGGCCTCGGGACGAACCGATAGCGGGGCGTCGAGGCGGCAGTCGTGCGCGAGCACAACCGGTCGGTCACGGGCTGGGATGTAGCCGATCATCACCACGAGATCGTCCCGACGAGCGCGGCAGATACGCCGCGCGGATCCGCTGCCGGCCGGCAGTCGACGCACCGTGCTCGCGGGGGAGACTGAGGCCGCGACGCTAATCGCAAGCGCGTCCAACAACGCGCGCTCCTCGTCGGTTCCGGGAGCCTGCGGCGTCAGGCCAACGGCGACGGTCACGGCCCGGCCGCTGGTCTTCGGCAGGGTGGGACGCGGGGCGTGGGTTGCACGCGGGGAATCAACCGCCGCGGGGGCAGCGTCTTTTTCGGGCGCTGCCTTTTCGGGCGCTGCCTTTTCGGGCGCTGCCTCTTCTTTGGGCGCTGCCTCTTCTTCGGGCGCTGCCTCTTCTTCGGGCCCAGTCTCTTTTGGCGAGACGCTTTCTTGCGGCGCCGTGACCGGCTCAGTCACCACGTCGGCCTCGGGTGCGGTCTTCCCGTGGGCCACAGCAGTCGCGCTGATCGTCAGCGCCGCTACGACAACACACGCAAGCGGTCGAACATGCGTCCCAACGCCCAGGTTTCCTTGGCGCGAAACCCGGTGACGAACTGAACTCCAACGATATCTTGATCGCCCTGGCTGACCCATCGCACCTCGGCGCGAGCGGACAATGGTGCGTCCAACTCGGGGAGGCTGAACGATACCTCGACCTTGCCGCCGACACCGAGACCTGCGCCACCAGGCACGCGGATCAGCGCCCCACCCCGACTGAGATTGCAGATCCGTCCCACATAGGCCACCGCATCCACCGTCACCGCAGCGGCAATATCGACCTCGAAGCGGGGCGTGGTGCGTAGCTCCCCAACGGCGGGGGACTCGGGCAACCGGACAGCATGCACCCCGTCTGCATCGGCGGCGGGCGGCGGACCTTGAGGCCGGCTAGTCCACGTGCGGCCCGGGATCGCCGCGGCCGGGGCGCCGTCGCTCTCGGAACCACGGCCGGTACGCCTTGAGCTTGCGCTGCTGCTCGGCCGGCGCGCGACGCTTGCACGTTTTTCGCTCCTCGCTTTCCGCCGCGGCCCCCCACCGGACTTCGGGGCAGTCGTTGGGGTTGTAAGCCACCTCGAGCGCCCCCCTTCGGGCCACCAACTCGGCCATCGTGAGCGTGACTTCGCTGCCATCGCTGCGCGTGTACGTGATAGCGAGGGAGGGATCTGCCAAGCGCACG
>JAESSZ010001020.1 GCA_016763875.1 Nannocystaceae bacterium | reverse complement strand
TTGCCCACACCGCCCTTGCCTGTGAACAGCAGAAAGCGGTGGTCCAGCATGCTGGCCGTGCGGTCCTCCCCCTCGCTCACTCGGCAGGAGGGTACGCGCACTCGCCCGCGCCCGCCAACCGTCCGCCCTGGGCCGTCGCCGAGCACCTGGGCGCAGTTCCAGGGCGCATTTCCTGACCAAGCGCCGCGAATGCCCTCCGGGGGCCTGCGTGGATCCCCGGGTTCCGCGAGGCGCGCGAGGTGCTATCGTCCGCCGCGATTGGTAAATCGGAGCATCTAGACGTGGCCAAACAAACCACCTCCAGGCACCCCAAGGGCCTCTATCAGCTGTTTTTCACCGAGATGTGGGAGCGGCTCGCTTTCTACACGATGCTCAACGTCCTGTTGCTGTACGCAACGGACTTCGAGCGGGGCGGCCTCGGACTGACGTCCGCGGAAGGCAACCAGATCTACGGCCTGTACCTGGCGTTCGTGTACTTCACGCCGTTCCCCGGCGGCATGCTCGCCGATCGATACCTCGGGTATCGACGTGCAGTCGCCATCGGAGCCGTTTTCATGTCCGCCGGCCTGTTCATGATGAGCGTGCCCGGCCAGACGTACTTCATCGTCGGGCTCATCAGCCTCATCATCGGGAACGGGTTTTTCAAACCCAGTATCTCGGTCATGGTCGGCAACCTGTACGAACCCGGCGACCCTAAGCGTGACGCCGGTTTCAGCATCTTCTACATGGGGATCAACATCGGGGCGTTCGTCTCGTCGTTCCTCGCGACGTACGTTCGCAACGATCCGGAGTTGGGCTGGCTGTGGACTTTCCGCATCGCTGCAATAGGGCTGCTCGTTGCGCTGGTCCTGCTCGCGTTCAGCTGGAAAACGCTCGAAAAGGCGGACCGCAAACCTGAGCTCGGCAAGGACGACGCCGGCTTCGGCACGGTCGTGGGCAAGATCCTCCTGCCGGCCCTCGCCGCGGGCGTTGCAGGCGCTTATCTGGCCGCCAACTACCTGCCGGCCAGCATTCCCGTGCGCCCCCCGGTCGCGGGTTTCCTCGTCGGTATGATTCCGGTGATCTGGTTCTTTGTCCGGATGGGGACAACCGCCAGCCCGAAAGAGAAGCCCGGGCTACTCGCGCTGCTGCCGATCTACGTGGCCGGCGGCACCTTCTTCATGATCCTGCACCTCAACGGCAGCGCGATGACGCAGTGGGCTCGCGACGCGACAGACCGCGAGATTTCGGTGCTTCCCGCATCACTCGAGCAAGAAGCGCTGCCGTCGTACTACGGCAACGCGGGCGAGGACGTTCCGCGACCACACCCGCGCAGCCTACTGGTCGTCGAGGATGCTGCCGCCGCCCGAATGTACGGCCAGCAGCGCCTGGACGAAAAATCGGTCGCGGCCATCGCCGCGGTCGCCGATGACATCCGTATCGTCGAGGTCGCCGAGGAGTCCAAAGAACCATGGGCGAAACGGGCCACCAAGGTCTACCCCGACGGCGTGGTCACGGTGGATGAGGAGACCGACAGCCACGGGGCGAAGATCATCAAGGTCAACATCCCCGACGGCGCCAAGCCATCTCGGCGCATCGCGTTCGTCCGCACGGTGGAGGACAAAGACATCGGCGTGTACGTCATCGACGATGACGCACGCAAAGCGATCTACGAGACGTACCGAGAACGCTACGGCCATCCCCCGAAACTGTTGCCGCCCGGTGAGTACCTGGCGGTGGGCAACCCGGAGCTGTACCAGTCATTCAACGCGCTGTTCGTCGTTGCGTTTACGCCGCTGATCGTCATGTTCTTCGGTTGGATGGCCCACCGAAAACGTGGGGTCACTACGGCGCGCAAGCTCTTCTACGGTCTGGTGATGACGAGCCTCTCCATGTTGGTCTTGGCCGCGGCTGGCGCCATGTCGGACGGAGGCGCAGTGAAGGTCTCGGGTCTATGGCTGGTCGGGTTCTACGCGGTCGTCACGATTGGCGAGCTCTTCTTGTCGCCGATGGGTCTGTCGCTGGTGACAAAGTTGACCCCGAAACGACTTGTCGGTTTGGCGATGGGCGGCTGGTTCATGGCCACTGCGTTCGGGAACAATCTGTCGGGATTTTTCGGCGGGATCCAAGGCCTCTTGTCACCGGTCAGTTTTTTCCTGCTCCTGGCAGGTTTGGCCGGACTGTCCGCGCTGTTCATCTACGTGCTGCTCCCGCGGCTCGAGGCGGCCCTGAAGCAGTACGGCGCCTGACGACGGACTCAGTGCGGCTCGGATTCATATCGATCGCGCGTCCACGCGCGCGTGTGACCTGATTCGCACTGCCGCGCAGCGGAGGTGTCACTTGGCGGCATTACCGGTATTGTAGAGCGGTGCGCTGGCAATCCATCGGCACCCTCCCCTTCGGACGCGCGATCGCGCTGACGGTCGCCGTGGGCGTCGCACTCCCTGCGGGTCTGGCCTCAACCGAGGCGCGCGCCTACGCCCCCGCCGCAGCCGATGGCAAAGACCTCGACGCCGCCCGCAAGCTCTACGACGACGGCAAGAGTTTCTTCGACACCAGTCAGTACGAGAAGGCCGCCGATATCTGGACGCGCGCGTACGGCAAGGTGCCCGACGATGCCGCGGGCGTGAAGAACGCGATGGTCTACAACATCGCAACCGCGCAAGAGAAGGCGTACGTGATGGACAAGGACGTGGTCCACCTCCGCCAGGCCGAGCAGTTGCTGCGCACGTACGTCGAGAACTACAAACTCATCTACACAAAAACGCCGGAAACCAAGGTCGAGGTCGACAAGGCCAACACACGAATCCGCGAGCTCCAGGCGAAGATCCGGCAAGCGGAGAGTGGGGTCGCACCGACCGCCCCAGCACCACAACCGACGCCTGCCGCCGACCCGCACTACGGCTCGGGTGCGGTCGACGGCATCGTGTGGAGCAGCGGAAGCGCCGCTGAGGTCGACCAAGAAGCGCTCGCTGAAAACCGGCGGCTCTCAAGCGAGTCCAAGAAAGCCGACACGCTGATCATCGCAGGCTATGTCGTGGGCTCAATCGGCCTGCTTTCGTTGCTTATCGCCGCGGGCGGGCTTGGCACTGCCGCGACAACCGAGCCGAGCGACGGGAGTACGACCACGACCACGACCAGGAGCCGCGGTGTGGGTTATGGCTCGCTGGTGGTCGGGCTGGCGGGCTTGGCTGCCGGTGGCGCACTGCTCGGCGTTGGGTTCTCCAAGCGCAAGAAGATCCGGAACCGCGAGGTCCGGATCTCACCGTCGTTCGGCCCATCGATGGCGGGCGTCAGCTTCGGTATGCGTTTCTAGCCCGTCGCCGCCGTCGTGCCATCGCCGGCCGTGGCGCTCGGCGCCTGCCCGCCAGTTGACGCACTGGGTGAGGCGTCCGGTGAGGGTTCGCGCGAGCCCTCCTCGGAGTTCCCGTCATCGCCTCCGCTGCCGTCTGACCCCGTCGCGATGACACCATCGGCACCATCGGCATCTCCCGCCACTTGCTCCGGTGGGTCGTCCACGGGCACCTCGCTCAACCACGTCGGAGCGATGCCCTGAATCGCCACGACCGCTGCGGCGCGTTTTCTCTCCCACCCGTCGGGCGGGTCGTCGGCTGCCCACCCCTGAAACATGACCCGCTGCTCGACGCTCAAATGAATCGTACCCGGGTAGGTCGCGGCCATGTAGTGATACACGCGCGCGATGTCACCGCGGACCTCGGGTGCGGGATCGATGCGCTCGGCGTCCCGATCGATCTCGAGATCACACGAGCCGTAGAAACGTGACTCCGACTTGAGATCACCAAAAGCGTAGTTCGATCGATCGGTCCCAACTTCGCCGACGAGCGGCATCAAGTTGTGCAGGTCGGTCCGCATCGTCGCGAACTCCTCGTCGATCTGTTGGCAGCACTCGATCCCTCGGAACTTGCTGCCGTCCTCGGCGGTGCACATCGGCTTGGTCCAGCACGCCCGATCCGCCCCGAAATCGTGCGGAGGCACCACATGGCTCCACATCACGTACTTCGCCAGCTGCTCGTCTGCACGTGTCCGGTAGCCGCACGATGCCGGTGACACGCGCCCCGACTTGGCGTATCTGCAGCCGCATAGCAGCGTGCGCCGATGTTCCATGTGGATCTCGGCCGCCTGCGCGACTGCGTCGTCCATCGAGGCCGGAGTCTTGGGCCGGGGCGGAGGCGGAGGCGGAAGCTCGACCACCTTTTCGGGCTTCGGCGCGACCTTGGCGACCTTAGGTTTGCTGGGCTCGGGCGCGGGCGCTGCCTCTTGTTTGGCCTCGCTTCCACACCCAACACACAGGGGCGCAAAAAGTACGCCCATCGCGGCCAACCTTGTCACCAAAAACATCCGCGGGAGCATAGCAGCCCGTATCCAACGGTCGACTACCGTGGGAGCAGTTCAGCACTGCCAGGAAAAACCGTTAGCGCCCTGACAATGCAACGACCGAATAAGCAACGGCACGCGCCCGGGTGGGGTTGCGGTAGCCATGGGCTTGGTCGCCGCGAAACACCACCACGTCGCCAGGATCGAGCAAGAAGCGTTCCCCCGCGGCCGCAAGTTCAAGTTGTCCCGACTCGCATGTCAGGTACTCACGTGTGCCCGGCAGGTGCGGTACCCCGGCCATTGAGGCCCCCGCCGCCAACTCCATGCGCTCAAGTTCCAGGCCAGGCAACGCGTCCGGTAGCAGTCGACGCACCATGACTCGGCCGCGCTTGCGCAGTGGCAATTGGTCGGCGCGGTAGTGCTTGACCGCCGCTCGCGGCGCCCCTACCAGTTCTTCCAAACTGACTTGTAGTGCCGCCGCGACGCGCACTAGCACCGCGAGGGTCGGATTGGCAGCGCCCGACTCAAGGTTGGCCCACGTCGGTCGCGGCACCCCTGCCAGCTTGGCGATCTGCTGCTGCGTCAGACCCCGTGCCTCTCGCAGCGAGCGCACGTTGGCACCCAAGTGCGCGGCGGTATCGTCCATCGGGAGTCAGCCGGGGTTGATGCCCGGCTCGGATGCCTGGACCGACCACTCCCACGCATCCAGCAGCACGGTGGAGTCGAACAGACCGTCGGAGGTGTCCCAAATCGCGAACCGAATATCCATGATCTCGCCCGGGGTCACGTTGCCGCTCATCTCAAGCCACCCCGTCCCGCCGCCGTAGGCGCCACCGTAGCCACACGAAAAGTTCGTCGTTCCCGTCGTATCGAATCCGGTACCCGCCAGGCCCGCGACGGATGTACATCCCGTGTAGTTGGATGACGTCCCGCACTGAGATATCTGGCCATCGGTGCACTCCGTGAATAGCCCAGGAGCGGCGTCGAGAATGTTGACGCCAACCGGGTGCAGCACCATGCCGTCGTCATACACGGCGATGTTGCCGTCGGCGGGGTTGCCCAAGTCCGTGGTGCCGACGAGCGTCACGAAGAAGTCGTTGAACGCTGTGCATACGTACTCGGGATATTCCGACGAAAAGAAGAACATCCGCACGGTGAACGAGTTCGCGTTGGTCGGCACACGCACCCGCAGTCGCAACATGACCGGGTCATTGGCGCTGGCGCCGTCCGGTTCGGTGCAGCCGGGCGAGTTGGGAAGATTGCCGCCGTTGGCGGCCAGCCAGTCGGCGGGAAACGGCGCCGAAGTCCCCACGACCAGCCCATCCTGGTAGGCCTGAGGGCCGGGGCTGGCGTCGTCGAACGTATCGGCGGCCGCACCAGAGGAAAGCACAACCATCCGCTCACCGAGCTGGTTGACGTTATTGGTGCCAAATCCGTCGCGCACCGAGTGCGAGTCGGGATCAGGCACCCCAGCACCGTTGGTCAGCTCCAGCGCGGCTTCGATAACGCCCCACGTCGCGTCCTGTGGATTGGCGGGCGTCTCCTCGGTCTGCACGCACAGGTCCAGCGCGCGCGCGTAGTCCATGGGGTCCCCGGTGTTCGACACGATGAGGCCATCGCAAGTCGGTTCCACTTCATCGACTTCGCCATCGCAGTCGTCGTCGACCCGGTTGCCGGGGGCTTCGAACGCTCCCGGGTTGACCAGTTCTGGCCCGAGGCAGTCCGGCCCTTGTACGTCGCAGCAGTCACCGCCACACGTCGTGAATCCGTCACCGTCTTCATCGACGTCCTCGTCGACGGTCCCGTCACAGTCGTTGTCGGCCGCGACGGCACAGACCTCATCGGTCGGCGTCGCATCGCCCGTGCACGGGCCGAACGCAGTCCCGCTGTCGTTGCACGTCTGCACGCCGTCAGAGCATGCACCAACGTTTTGCGTCGCAGGGTCTCCGGTGTAGCAGGCCTGGGTCTCGCCGGCCGTGCAGCTGCACACCCCCTGGGTCTCGCAACCGTCCGCGGCCATCCCATTGCAGTCGGAAAAACCGTCTTCGCACGCATCCAACGCGCACGATCCGGATTCACAGACGGCCGCGGCGCTGTCCAATGAGCACTGCGTCTCGCAGTCGCCACAAAAATCCGCGTTGCTGTCCAGGTTCACGCAGTGGTCCGCGCAGCAGGCGAAGCCTCCCGGACACGGCTGCGCGGGACCACAGCCCGGCAAACACACCGCATCGTTGCACGTTGTACCGAGTGGACAGTCCTCGTCGCCATCGCAACCCTCGCACAACTGGCTACCGTTGCACGTCAGATCGCCGAGGCAATCCGAGGCATCGAGGCAGCCAACACACTCGCCGGAGTCCACCTCGCACTCCCCGAGGCCCGGGAGCAATGCGCAATCGTCGTTGGTGACACACGGCCCGCCCGCATCGCCGCCGCCGCTATCCCCGTCGAGCACGCCGTCCCCCGAACCGCCCGTATCATCTCGGCCGCCATCGACTGGCACGCCGCTGGTCGAACTAGGGACATCGCCCTGCGAGACATCGGGGCAGCCAGCGAGCAACGCCGCCGCGACCAATGAAGAACCGCGCCTCAATCCAAGAGCCCGCATCATCGTTAGCCACAGTAGGGCAACGCGCGTGCGGCACACAACAACTGTATTGCCCCAACGATGCCCAGCCAGCGTTTTCCGACGCCGCGCTTACGCTCCGGACGCTCTGGCTGTAGGTCCATCGACGGGCGAGCCCCACACGACCGTACGCGCCGGTCGCTCGGGGGGATTTCACGCCCGGGATCGCGAGCGTCGCCACACCAGTGGCAATCCGAGCAGCATCCACAACAGCGGTGTCGTCGGCGACTGAGTTCGACAAGAACACGAACCGTCGTCGTCTGAACTTCCGCCGTCACCGGTGCCATCGGTTGCCGCCGAGCCGCTGGAATCGCCGTCGAGTCCGCTGCCGGGGCCCTCGCCAGAGCCGTCGCCCGGGACATTGTCGCTCCCGTCGCCATCGGGCGCCATCGTGTCACCGTCGCCCGCAGTGTCGCCCGATCCCGCGCCCCCAGTGTCAGCGCCGCCTCCCGACACGTCGATACTCTCGGAGCACCCAACGTTACCCGCCCGATCTTCTGCACACGCTTGGAACTGGTAGCCGTCCTCGGGGACAGTCGGTAGCTCGACCCGAAACACGTCACCGCCGACAAATCTTGCGGTGAGCTCCTCGCGGGATCCGGGCGAGACAACGACGACGTACGCCATCGCCAACCGCGGCCCTTCGTCCGACATGGTCCGGTCCGACACCGCAAAACGAACGACCGGCTCATCACCAACCTGCCACGCGCCCTCTTGGACTGCGATCACGGTGGGCGCCCGGTCGTCCACGGGTTGCGCGTTGGAGCCGAAGTAGACCTTGTTGGTTTGGTCGTTGAACTCGCCCTGCCCGGTGACCAGATCGAGGCGAGCGTCACCGTTGAGGTCCCCGAACTCGCCCCATAACGTCGAGTCGACGCCACCCGGAAACGCCCCGGCCACCAGAGCGAAGTTGCCCGAGCCGTCGTTTTGAAGCAGGCGTTCTTCGGTCTGCAGTGAAAGCACGACCGCATCGAAGTCGCCGTCGTTGTCGATGTCGACACACGCGATTCCATTGTCGTCGGCGCCCGGGTTTCCCGTCACCTGGGCGGCGGTCGCGTCCGAGAACACGCCCGCGCCGTCGTTGATCAGCAACTGCTCGGTGAACCCGCGCCAATCGTGTCGATCCACATGTCGAGATCGCCATCGCCGTCCACGTCACACAAGGCCGAGTTGTAATGGTAGCCAGTCCCCCCCGCCTGCGGTGGCGGAAAGCTCTGGCCTTCCAGCGCGCCCGTGCCGTCGTTGAGGTAGTATCCGCCAAACCCACCTTCGTGCGCGTTGGCGAACACGTCGAGGTCGAAGTCGCGATCGGCGTCGAAAATCTCGATGTCGTCGATCTCCTGACCTGCGATCGCACCCGAGAACGCACCCGGGACCTCGGTGAACACACCCATGCCGTCGTTTTCGTACAGCAGCAGTGCGGCCATCCCGTTGCCGTAGCCGTCCGAGACCACCAGATCCAGGTCGCCGTCCCCATCGAGGTCGCCAAAGCGGCACGCACCTGAACTGGGCACGGCGGCAGGAAGACGACCGTCCGCCTCGTCGACGTAGACCCCCGCGCCATCGTTGATCATCAAGCGGTGCACGGTGCCCGTGCCGTCCGGCACGTAGATATCGCCATCACCGTCACCATCGACATCACCGATGCAGATCTGGTGCGCGTTGGTTTCAAGACCAGCGACCGCGGACGCAGAGACATTGGCAAAGGTCCCAGAGCCGTCGTTTTCGTACACGGCCAGTGGTTCGGGGGACGCACCGCCACCAAAGAAGTCGCCGTAGTTGACGAAGATCGCATCGAGGTCGCCGTCGCCGTCGATGTCGGTCACCCGAAGATGATTGGTCCAGCACCCAGTGCCACCGCACAACTGCGGGTTGAGGGCGCCCGGGACCACCTCGAACATCGAGCCTCCGGCAGACGCAACGCTCGGAACGACGAGAGCAGCAAAGACAGAAGCGACCGCGAATTTCTTCGATAACAACATCACTGGTGTGTTCCCGCGGGCCGTACCAACCTGCGCACAGGATGGTACGCGGCCCGTGGGCGCCGCGCAGTGAGTTGGGATCGGTTGGCGATCGACCGCTACGGCTGCTCGGCCGCCGGAACCTCCATCTGGGGGTTCTCGGTGATCTCGAACTCGATGCGGCGGTTCTTGGCCCGGCCGGCCTCGGTCTCATTGGTCGCCACGGGCTGCGTATCGCCGCTACCGTCCGCCACAATCCGTGCGCCGTCGACGCCCTTGTCGGTCAGGTACTTCTTGACCGCAGCGGCGCGGCGTTTGGACAACTCAAGGTTGAGTTCCGGCTTACCCACGTTGTCGGTGTGGCCGACGATGCGCACCTTGACCAGCGGGAACTCCGTCATCGCCGCGACCGCGGCATCCAGGACGCGGGTGCTGGTTGGGCGGATCGTGTCCTTGTTGAAGTCGAACTCGATCCCACGCAACTCGTCTTGCAGGGCGACGAGTTTCGGCGGCAGATCGTCCGGACAACCGTCCTCGTCGGCGTTGTTGTTGAACGTTTCTGGCTGGAAGACGCACTGATCGTGAAGGTCGGCGATCGTGTCGTTGTCGGTGTCCTTCATCGGGCAGCCGTCGGGCGCCACGCCAGGGACCTCTGGGCACGCATCGACGCGATCGATGAATGAGTCTCCGTCGCTGTCCGGGCAACCAGTGGGCGCCAGCCCCGCATCATCGGGACACTCGTCGACCTCGTTGAGCAGGCCGTCGTTGTCGCGATCGGGATTGATCGGAAGCGGTGGCGGGGGCGGAACCTTGGGCAACCGTCGGTTGAGCGTGACCGACAGGCCCGCGAGCGCCTGAAAGTGGAATGTGCCGCTGTCTGCGCGCGCCTCACTGGCGGTCACGATCTGCCGCGCTTCAACGCGTGCCGACAACCAGCGCACGATGTTGAGTTTGACACCGCCGCCGTAGTGGAACGCAGGGTCGACATCGCTGCCCAGAATCACCAACTGGCTGCGCACGCCCAGTAGCCCGTAGCCGCCAAGCAGAAACGGGACCACGCGAAACATCGGCATCTGCAGGATCGCGTGCCCACGAAACCCGTACACGAACACCGGATCGTTGGTGATGTTGCGCTGGCGAAGAAGGTTGGCGCCGAACTCCGCCTCGATACCAAGCGGCTTGATCGGGAAGTAGGCGGCACGCAGTCCGGCTTCACCTCCGACCGACCAAAACGGATCGGGTGGCGCCGTTGCCGGATCGTAGAGGTCGTGCTCGGTGGACGGCATGAAGATACCGCCGTAGCCACCCACTTCGACCAGATGCCGCTGGGGCTCCCACCGCCGCATCCACGGTTTTTTCCGTTCCTCGGCGATCTGCGCGTCGCGGTCGGCCTTACGCTGCTGCCGCTTGGTGAGCGGTCCTTCGGCCTCGCTGTCGCCTTCCGTCCGGCTCCTTTTTCGAGCAGACAGTGCCGGCGACTCGGCCGAGCTCGGCGCCGAGGAGGCGTCGGCCTGCCCATCGACAGCATCCCGCTGTTCGTTGTCATCCGCAGCGGCGGATGCGTGCAGCGTCAGGACGGCCGTAGCCGCCAATACCGAGGGAACCAGACGCGACATCGGTGCGCCCTGTCTATCGCGTCTCGGCGCCGCGCGATAGGCCACCGCGACGGCAAGGTGACTTCACTGGCGTCGTGCCTGCCTAGTCCAGCCTGGGCGGGGTCCCCGGGCAACTCGGACGGGCGGGCGCACGCGCAACCACCAGGCCTCGATTTTCGCCCTAGTTTGCGTCCTATGAGCGCTGCGGCGAGGCACTGGCTGGCCTGGACGGAAGTGGGGGCCTCTCGCCCTGACCCTGCTAGAATGCTGGCGTTGCCGGCCTGATCATCCGTTGCCGGGACCGGGCACTTTTGCCCACTGCCTTTTGATTGAAGTGCCTTTGAGCATGGAGGATCTCGTGAAAAAAAAGCGTTTGGTGATTTGTCTTGGCGCCACCTTGGGACTGACTGTAGCCGCCGGATGCGGCGACGACAGCCCCGGTACAGACAGCGGTAACGACTCCGGCACCGGCGCCGAAAGCTCGTCGGGGGGCGAAGTAACCCCACCCGCCTCGAGCAGCGGGGCCGATTCGTCCTCGGGCGGCGGCGAGATGGGCATGGACGATACGAGCACCGGCAGCGCCCCGGTGGAGGTCACGGTCGAGGGAGAAGTGGCCGACCTGGTTCCGCCGAGTTTGCCTATTCCCGACGCGGTGATCGGGGTCTATGGCGACGATACGTTGACCGCCACCTCCAACGCGGGCGGGCTCTACTCGATCGGACCGTTTGCACCCGATATGTGGGCCACGATGGTGCTGGAGCCTTCGACGGAGTACCAGGGCTCCGTCATCGCGGTGAACATCGGCAACGCGCCAGAACAGGAAGACCAACTCGCTCAGATCGGCCGTGCGACGATCGTCGACCAGATCGACGGCCTAGAGTCGCAGATGCCGGCCGACGTCGATCTTTCGCAGGCGATCATCATCGTCCGTCTGATCACGCCATTCGTGATCAACGAGGGCGGACCGGTTCGCGTCACGATGGACCCGCCGCCGGTCCCAGACACGTACTACGCGCCCGACGCGAGCTTTGCCCCCGTGCTCAACAGCAGCGAGCTGGCGTTCGCGGGTCTGCCCGTGGTCGTGTACTTCAACGTTGTGCCCGACGAGCCTGGCGCCTACTCGTTCACCTTCGAGCACGACACGAGCATCTGCACGTCGGTCTACGACGAGTTGCCGACGTTGGGCGACCACGTCACGCTGATCAACGTCACCTGCGAGTAGTCGGGATTCAGGGGCGCAGCTGCCCACACGGGCCCGCTGCGCACGGATCGGAGGCGGTAGGATCGGAGGCGGTCGTTTGCTACTCGCAGGCGACCGCTTCTGCGTAGCAGGCGTAGTCCATCGGCAACATACTGGGCTCAGACAACCCGCCCAGAAGGCAGGACAGGCATTCGGCCTGCGGATCGACGGGATCGCCCGTCGATCAACTTGAGCCGTCGCCCGTCGAGGAGGAAGACGACGACGAGCTGCCGGTGCTCGTGCCCGTGCTGCTCCCACCGGTGCTGCTGCTTCCACCGGTGCTGCTGCTTCCACCGGTGCTGCTGCTATCACCCGTGCTGCTGCTGTCGCCTGTACTGCTGCTGTCGCTACTGCTACTGCCGCCGCTACTGCTGCTGCTGGTCCCGTCGTCATCTTCGTCGGGAAGTAGAATATCGCAGCGCCCCTGATCGATGCAGTCTTCGGTCACGCACCCAATCAGCCGAAAGACGTCGATCGCCTCGGGCACGGTGGGCGGCTCGCACTCCAGCAGGCAGGCAAAAATCACATCGAGTTGATTCCCCTCGCCTGCCGCCAGAAGCACGCAGCCGAGCGTGCAAGCGAGCGTGTCTCGGCAAGTCATCGGTGGCGGCTCGCCCGTGCTCGTGCTCTCGATCGGCCCGGTGCTCGTGGCCGTGGTCGTAGTGTCGTCACCGGTCGACGTTGAGCCCACCGGGGCGATGACGATCTTCTGGTCCGAGTCGAAACAACCCCCGAGACTGAGCGTGACCAGCGTGGCCATAGCGCCAACTCGGAGCGAGCAGGGGGACGACATCGGCGCCACCGTAGCAGCTTTCCGCGGCTGCGACGAAGCCCGCCGCAACCCGCGCCCGCGAACCCAACCACGCCTGGCCGCCGACTAGCGATACCCGCGGTCCGCCGACAGGCGCTGTTTGCGAGGCGCGTCCGTTCTTGGACGTTGTGCGGACGGCCCGAGACGGACACAATCAAGGCACCATGGCTTACCGCAGTGCGTCGCTTCCTTTGGCTGCCGGCCTTTTCTCGGCGGCAACCGCCCTCGCTGGGTGTCGCGGTGACGA
>JAESSZ010001019.1 GCA_016763875.1 Nannocystaceae bacterium | reverse complement strand
CGCTCAGGTCTTGACGCAGATAGGCCTGCTTGGCGGCAGGCATGGCGAGCAGCGGCACATCGGCGGTCCCGATCGTCCGAAACAATGCGCCGACGAGAATCGGACGCCAGCGGACCGTCACGCCGTACCGTGCCGCGACCCCATCCACCGCCCCAGAGGCGAGGTAGGCGAACGGACTGGCGAAGTCATGGAAGAACTCCACGCGTCGCCGCTGGGCTCGGCGTTGGCTGGACCCACAATCGTCACCGCGGCGATCGAGCACCGCGCTGCCTCCCAACGCCTCCACCATCAACTCGATGCGGTCCTCGCCCCACCACAGCCGCGAGCCCACAACGAACGTGGGCACCCCGAACGCCCCGCGATCCACCGCCCATTGCGTCGCCTCGCGCAATCCCATTTTGGTCGCTGGCGCATGGAGCATCGCGATGTCCACGCCGTGTGCGGACGCGATGTCGCCCAACACTCGCAGATCCGACACGTCGCGCCCTTGCTCCCAGTGCGCGCGAAACAGAGCATGGGTGATGTCGGGACGCGCCTGGCGCGACGCCGCGACGCACAACCGCATGGCCTCGACTGTGCGCCGCGGGTGCTCGATCGACACCGACAAGGGCGGCTGAGCACGCGCAGCGCGATGCCGCAGATCCTTGCGGAGCAGCGCCACCCGAGCCGGTGCCATCGCGGCATTGGGGTCAACGGCGGCACCGATCGAACGCAGCATGCCTCCCAGCAGGACCGGACGAAAGCGAACCTTCATCGACAGCCGCGCCCCTGCGGCTTGCACCCGCTGGGATGCCAAGTACGCGTGCGGGCACACGATGTCGTAGACGAAGTCGATCGACTCCACCGAACCCATCGTCGACTCGGCGTCCCTACGGCTCGTCGATACCCGCGTACCCGACATCATCGATCGGTCGCTCAGTGCCATCGGCGTCCAACCGTGGATCGCCCTCGATCCATTGCGCGACATCTCCGTAGGGGGTCAATGGGGGAGCAGCGAGTCGAAAGTCGCCGTCCTCGGGGTCGGTGAAGTACGCGGAGACGTACGCACCGATCTCTGCGTTGGTCCCGCCGCCAAAGGCGCTGGAGCTCAGGGCGTTGTTGTCGAACATAAGCGCAAAGCAGTCCAAGTCGATCGACTCGAGACCGACGCCGTTGAAAACCGAGTTGCGGACCGTGCCCGAGACGTCCCCCTCACACTGCATCGAGTCGGGGCCAAAGCCATCGTTGCCCGCGATGGTTGAATACACGAGGTCGATCGCGGCGTGGGACAGCTGGATGCCAGGGCCCGAGCTCCCGTCGCCGTTCTCGCCGATCGTCGCGTTGTTCGCCGCGAGCAGTCCGCCCAACATGCGGATCCCGCCGTTACCGTTGTGGTGGACAACCGTGCGGTGCAACGCGATGAGACACGGCGAGGTCACCAACACCCCCCAACGCGAGTTTCCGGCGATCTCCGCGTCGCTGAAAATAACCGACGCCTCATCGCAGGCCAGGCCATGGAAGGTCTCGTTGTCGTTGAGCCTGACGTTGGCAATGTAGACGGTGGCGCCGCCGGACACGCTCAGTGTGGGCTGCCCCGTGGCAGGATTGGACGTCAGCGACGGCGAGCCGACCCCGACAATCGCAACGGTCGCGTCTTGCTCGAACACGAGGTCCTCGGCGTACGGATCGCCCGCGACCAAGAAGATGACGCCACTGTCGCCCACGTCGAACGACTCGACCGTGTCGCGCAGGGAACACCTGGGGTCCGCTTCCGTACCAGCACCAGGACAGTTGTTGGTCCCGTCGACCCATACGACGCCGTCCTCGGCGAAACATGCCCCCTGGCGCGGATCTTCCGGCGAAAGGTGACAGGCACGACCCTCGCACTGCGCATGCTCGTCACAGGCCGAGCACGTCCCCGCGACACCATCGCACACGGGCGTGAACTCCCCACAGACCGTGCGGGCGACCTCGAAGCACGGCACACACGCCCCCATCGTCGCGTCACACGCGGGCGTCGCGGGATCGAAGGCGCCGCAAAAGTTGTCGCCACCGGCGTCAGCACAGTCCGAGCACGTCCCTTCGATGCAAAAGGGCCGGGCCGGATCCGCGGCTTGGCACTCGCGGTCGACCGCGCCCAACTCGGTGCACGGCGTGCTTGATTCGGTGTCGGTTCCCGACGATGCGGTGTCGTCGACCGCCTGGGTATCGGCAGATCCTTCGGTGGTGCCACTGTCGGCGGCGGTTGCACCGGTGCCCGTGCTACCGACGTCATCACCGCCCGTGACCCCATCGTCGTCCCCCCCTGGCCCGCCGCCCGGTCTGCATGCGGGCACCGGCGGCGAGGAAACGCAGCCTTCGTTGTCACCGACCGCGACACACAGGCTGCAATACGGTTTGTTCGCATACGCGACCGCACACGTCGTGTCCCCAGATTCGTCGCCGCAGTGCGCAGCGAACTGCGGCGCTGGTCCGGGGTCATCGCCGCACGCCAACGACAACCCAAGTCCCAAGGTGCCTCCCACCGCGATCCGCGACGACCAAGTCTCCACCGCGCGGGCACGTGCAAGACGCCGCAAAGCCCCAATCCAAGCCAGCATGGCACGCAGCATACCACTGCCCCCACCAGATGCCCTGGCCCTCACGCGGACCAAGATCACCCGATCAACCCGGTGAGCCCGGGCGAGCGCTCAAGGCTCCACGCCAGCCGGCTTTACAGCTCAGACACATGCCCTCAACAGGCGCTTTGCCGAACTCCGGCGGCGACCGTGATCACCCCCGGGGATCCCCGCTAGGGAGGCCAGGGAGTCCCCCGGACCGACAAGGGTGACACGCGCCAATCGTGCCGTTCGTCGAACAACGCCACGGGCATCGTCGTCAAAAACGATGCGATGACTGCCCCATACTCCCCACCGTTTTCCTCCTCTACTTCGTCCGCCACGCGACTCGCCGCATGCCAGGAATCGTCGCTGTTCGCGATCCGTGCGATCGCGGGCCCCGCGGAACTTGGGTGCCGCCCGCACGCCCGGTTGGCATTGACGATCCCATCGAGTGCATCCGGAGTCGTTCAGTGGCGTGGTGAACTGAATGAACCAACGCCTCTGGCCGCGGCCTTGGCGACGACCCCCGAGATTGTTCCCGTGGCCCACAGCAACGCCGCGTGGTGGATGCTGGGCTGCCTGACCGCCACGGTTGCCGCCCTGACGGTGCTCGCCGTCAGCGCGCCACCCACAGTGGTCGTGCGCGCGCCGACAATCGCGGTTGCG
>JAESSZ010001018.1 GCA_016763875.1 Nannocystaceae bacterium | reverse complement strand
CTTCCCTACCTGCTGAGGCCGGTTGGAAAGGGGAGCAAAACACGAGGCGAGTTCGTCGAGCGGTCCGGACGTATGATGGTGCCCTGGCTGGTCGATCCGAACACGGGCACCGAGATGTTCGAGTCGGCGGACATCCGGCAGTACCTGCTCGACACCTACGCCAAGTAATCGCGTTCGGGCCCTCCCGCCGTCGTCAGCGGTACGGGCTGGTCAGTTCCGGGGTGGGCTCGTTCAGGCCTGTCACGAGGTTCATGACCTTCGCGCCGACAAGGGCCACGTCGGCGACGAGCCGATCCCGGACGGTCGCTAGCCACAACCTCGCCGACAGCAGCGCCGCGGCCACGAGAATGCCAAAGCCTGTCGTGTTGATCGCGATGGAGATCGACTGGGCCAGTGCCGCCGACCGGTGCTCGGCGCTGAGGTGTGCCCCTCCTCCGCACCGAAAGCCCTGGACCAGCCCGAAGATCGTCCCGAGAAGACCGACCAGCATCGCCAGCGACGCGAGGCTGGACAGCGAGGCGATCCGCCGAGTCAAGACCGGCATCACCTGCATCTGAGCCTCGCGCACGGCCGCCTCGGCCCGCCATCGGTCGATGCCGGCCACCACCCCCGCCCGAATCACCCGTGCCGCCGCGGAGGGTCGGATGCTGCACAGTCGCAGCGCCCCCGCGGTATCGCCCACAAACATCAGCGCCTGCACCCCCGAGAGCAAACGACCCGCGTCGACATTGCATCGGATCAGCAGCTGCCACGCGCGCTCGGCGACCACGGCAGCTCCCACGATGGCGATCATCAAGATCACATGCATGGTCGGGCCGCCCTGTTGATAGAACTCTTCCCAGTTTCCCATCGAAGGGTTGGACCCCATCGCGATGCGCTGGGGTTCGTCAACCTCCGAATATCCGACTGGGGAAGGTCCTCGCTACCGTGGCGGGCGAAGCATTCTCTCGCCGATCAATCGTTCGTCGCCGAGCGCGTCCATTCGTCGCATGCGATGTCGACCTCCTCGACCGCGCGCGAAAAAATCGCGCCATAGTCTGGCTGGCAGATGCCGCCCACGAAACCGTGCGTGAACATATTGGTGAACTCTGCGATGCGACTGCCGTCGAACGCGGGGTCATCGACCGGACATTCAGGGGTCACACCATTGATCAACGAGAGCACGACGGCATTGGACTCGGCGCCCTTCTTGTTGGTCACGGCGCGAAACCATTCCGATGGCGAACCTGACCGGTCCTGCTCATCGTCTTCACCATCCGGGATACCGTCCCCCTCGTCGGTGATGATCACCGTCATCAGCAATGCGTTGTCGCGGATGAAGTCGCCGTTGCACTGGTGCAGTTCCCCATTCGGACCGCCCAGGAGTGCCCGCCGCATCGCCCGCATCGGCTCCTCCTCACGATTTCCGTCGGTCCCAACATTTGCCGCGCACGCAAACGTCTTGGACAAGTCGTCTTCCTGCGTCATGTACCGCTCGCCCTCCGCGAACGGACCGCACTCCGTGACCTCGCGCCACGGGCCGTTGTCGACGGAGGTCACCAGCGCGCCAACGTCGCGACACCCCATTGGGTTGCTCCGGTACGCGTCGGTCGTCACCACGCCCAAATGAAAGTCGTCTACGTCGTCGAGCGAGGAGCGAATGCCCCGAACGAACGGGTCGAAGCTCATGACCAGATTGTCCTGGTGGCGCTGCATGCTCTCGGAGTTGTCAATGACGAACAGGAAGTCGACGGCCCCACATCGCGTGGACTCCAGCTGCTCTGGCGGCTGGAAAAACGGACCTCGACCGCAACCGACTGCCAACCAACACAACAAGAAAACCCAAGAACGCACGCAAGACAGTGTGCAAGTGCGCGGGCGTACGAACAAGCGGGGATTTCCGCGAAGGGGTGCTTTGACTGAGGGGTTTCCCCCACAGTCGGAGCGCCAGCTTGAGGCAGAGGGTGCCTCTTCTTGGCGTGGCCGGTGTTGCAGAGGGTGCTGTGATGCTCGGGTCCAAGATCTCGAACCAGCCCCGCTCGGCGGTTGTCCTGATCGGACACCAGTCTGACGCCGATTGCCACTGCCGCTCGGACGCCAAGCGGGACAGGTTGTTGGCATCAACCGAAAGCAATGCGCCGCGCGAATCCCAATGCGGCGGAGCCTAAGTCATGCGACATACAATTAGCCCCTTTGTGCTCGGACTCGCCCTCGTAGGTTGCGGCGACCTCGAGTCGATTGCGAATCCCGACCCAACCCAACTCGACACGATCGAGTTCGCCCGATTTCGGTTGGGGCATGGACTCTTCTTTGACTCCGGTCTCTCGGGAGCCGGCGATGTGTCGTGCTCGTCGTGTCACGAACCGTCGAAGTTTGGTGTCGACGGCCTCGCCCGATCCGAGGGAACTGGCGGTGCCATCGCAGACAGGAACGCACCTTCGGTCTTCAACGCCGCACTCAAGGACCGTCAGTTCTGGGACGGTCGCGCCCAAACCCTCGAGGAGCAGGCGAGCGGCCCGCTGTTTGCCGCCAACGAGATGGGGCAAACGGAGGAAGGGCTGATCGAGCACGTGCGTGTGGCCTGGATGCAAGAGTTCGACGTAGCGTTTCCGGGCGAGGAGGGCCCCACGCTTGAGCAGGTCACCATTGCGCTGGCGTCCTACGAACGGATGCTCCCGCGGCGGTCGCGGTTCGACCAGTTTCTCGACGACGACCGCGACGCGCTCAGCCGACGTGAGCGCCGCGGGCTTAGGATTTTTCGCCGCAACTGCACCGAGTGCCACACCGGATCCGGCGTGGGCGGAGCCGACTATCACAAGCTCGGCAAGGACGTTCCTTGGCCGCAAGACCGCCGCGAGGACGAAGGCCTCTTCGAGGTGACGGGGGATCCGAGTGACAAGATGGTCTTCATGACTCCCTCGCTTCGCAATGTCGCCGAGACCGGACCGTGGTTTCACGACGGCAGCGTGGAGTCCCTGGAGGAGGCGGTGCAACTGATGGCTCGTCACCAGCTCGACCGCAGCTTCACCGAAGCACAAGAGCAGGCACTGGTTTCGTTCTTGAAGGCTCTGAAGGCCGAAGACGTACAGCCATGGGCGTACGGAGACTGGGACGCAGAGGCTGCAGTTCGGGACGGCGAGTAGCAGCACGAGTAGCAGACGACTGCGGGAGTCAGGATAGACTGCCCAGCGACTAGAGCATGCGCCGAACTCCGTCGGCGAACCCGCAAACACACTCCGCTCCCTTGCGGAGGAACACCAAAGGTCTACGGAGATGGGAGTCCCATGTGCAGCCTGCCGGTGGAGGGAGCCGTCAAACGGACTCAAGCGCTTCTGCTCGTGACCGCACCGACACGATCGCGGCGACGCAAGCCTGCCAGGAACAGGACGAGGAAACCCAGGAGGAAACCCAGAGAGATCGGCGACTGCTGCGACCGACATGAGCAGCCCGCATCGCTCGCTGCCCCGGCGTCGTCACCCGTGGTGTCGCCGCTTCCTTCCCCGACGGTGGACTCAGCATTGAGCCCGGTGTCCATGCCGTCGCTCGCATCGAGTGCTCCGCTGCTGCCCTCGCCACCACCGCTGCCGCCGCTGTCGTCCGGCTTCGCCGGCTCGGGGGCGGCGAAGGTGAGCGCGACGGGATCGAAGTCCAACGGCGCCTCGTCGTCGACGAGCACGGGGACAGGGAACGCGAACGGAGTGAGCTCCGACTCGTACTGCATGCCGAGCAGGTCGAAGCGAACCCGCGCGTCGAGCAAGACGCCAATATCGACGGCAAACAAACCGCCCCCTTCGTCACCGGCAAAGCTCAGAGTCTGCGCGTCCCAGTCGTAGCGAGCGTCCCCGAGCATCTCGGCCCGCACCGTGTCGCCGACGTGCAGCTCGAAACTGACCTGAATCGGCCCCTGCGCGGGGACCCAGCCGGTGGCCAGTGAAGCGCCGCCAAGTCCGAGCAGATTGACCTCGGTCGCCGGCTCGAAGCGGTCGGTCTCGTCGGCCCCTGCGGCGCCCGGGAGCCCGAACGCAGCGACGAGCGCCGACACGATCATGGCCCTGCGCATCGTTGGACAGTACACCACCGCGGAACTGCCAGTTCAGGGGCCAGCGGCTCGTACCCCCTTCACGGCTCGCGTTGCCGCCCGCACAAACGACCGTTCGATCGCGTCGAACGCCGCACATTTGTCCGCCATCCCACAGAAAGCGCGGCGACACCATCGAGTTCCGGATACGACAGAGGGACCTCGCTCACCGCTTCGCTCAGGCCTACCACTCCTCGAGATGCGGGCGCAGATCCAACTCGAACGTCCACGCGCTCCGCGGCTGCCGGATCAGGAACGAGACGGTCTCCGCAAAACCGTCGGGTGACAGGAAGGCCGCCGCATCTCGGTCGGGCATGCGCGCGCGGGTCTTGGGCAGGTCGACCATTCCGTCCACGATCACGAGCGCGACGTGAATGCCACGTTTTCCCCACTCGCGCGCGAGCGACTGCGCCAGTGAACGCTGCGCCGCCTTGCCGGCCGCGAACGCGGTGGTGAACGGCTTGCCGCGGAGGGACGCCGTGGCCCCGGTGATGACCAGTGCACCACCGCCGCGCTTG
>JAESSZ010001017.1 GCA_016763875.1 Nannocystaceae bacterium | reverse complement strand
GCTGCGGCTTTCGCGGGAGCTGCGGCTTTCGCGGGAGCTGCGGCTTTCGCGGGCGCGGGCTCCTTTGTAGTCTTTGCAGCCTTGGGCGCGGGCGCCTCGATCTCTTCTTCGGGTTCAGTACGCTTTCGGTCAAACAAGCCCATCGGACATTCTCCTTGCTCACTATAGGGGTCGCCGGTGGGCGCCGACGACCGAGGATCGTAGATCGGCAGTGCGGTCGCCTCCAAGGCCTGTCAAGCGCCCTGAGACAAAGCGAGCGAATGCCGCAGTCGGCGCCACGAGAACGGACCGAGTGTTCTCAGCACGCGCTGGCTGCGTCCACCGTCCGGATGGGCGAGCCACTCGCCTACACTGCGCGTCTATGGGCGCCTCTTTCCGACTCTACGGGACCGTCACCTCCCCCTACGTACGGCGAGTGCGGGTCGTTGCTCTCGAACTCGGGTTGGACTGCGATCTTATTGATGTCGCGACCGAGCATGGCCAGGCGCAACTGCGGGCGGTCAATCCTCTGTGGAAAGTTCCGGCGGCCGAGATCGGTGGCGAAGTGATCTTCGATTCCCGCGTCATCGTCGACCGACTGATCACCGGCCACGGCTCAGACGATACGATTGCAATGCCGGAGCAGGGGGACACGAAGGTTCGCAACGTGCTCACTGCGATCGATGGGGTGCTCGACGCGTTGATCAACGTGTTTTACCTCAGCAAAGATGGCATCGACCCGCAGACCTCAAGCTACCTGCGGAAGCACAACGACCGCGCCCGAGCGACGATGGCCTGGCTCGACACGACCATCGACGACGGTTGGTTCGCAGCGAATCGACGTTTCGGTCTGGCCGAACTCGCGTTGGTGACCACTGTCGGTTGGATGCGATTTCGGGACCGCTACCCAGTTGAGGACCATGCTGCGTTGATGCGTTGCTTCGAGCGGCACGACGACCGACCAAGCATGCTCGCCACGCGTCCCCCGGTCAGCTAGGCGGGGTTAGTCCAAGCTCTACTGTCGCGAAGCCAGCAGAGCTTCGACCTCTTGGGCGGCATCGACTTGAAACCGGAGTTCTTGCAATGGGCCGGTCAGGTCGGGCAGTGCCGTGTCGCCCGCTTCGGCGCGGGTGAGGTCGAGGTGCAACTGCTTGAGCTGGTTCTCCGCCACGCTACGTCGGGTTTGCAACGTAGCAATGAGTTCACGTGCGCGCTCGATGCCCGACCGTCGCTGCCCAAGCGCCGCGATCTGCTGTTTTAGGAGCGCGCGGTCCCTGTCGGCGTCCGTCGTGTCCAGCGTAGCCTCCGCTGAGTCGAGTTCGCGCTGAACTTGTTCGGCCACCTCGGCGCCGGTTTGCTCCGATAGAACGGTCGTTTTTGCGTCGAGCTCCGCGACGACGGCCTCAATGCTGTCGAGGGCGGCGAGCATCGGGGGGGCGTCGGCAGTGGCGCGCCGCATGAGCAACCGCCGCACGGCGGCAGCGAGCGAGGCCAGCTCGTCGTTGGTGGTTGGCGTGGGCCCAAACGCGTCGAGCATCTCTCGCATCGACGGATGGCGGTCGTCAGGATCGTGGGCCACGCCGCGGGTGATGGTGTCTCTGACTGCGGCGGGGACGTCGGCGCGGATGGGGACTGACCGCAAGATCCCCTTGAGCACCGAGCGTGGTAGCGGCATGCCGTCCGCAGCCTGGTAGGGGTGGACCCCGTAGAGCGCTTCGTAGAGCACCACGGCGAAGGAAAACTGGTCACTGAGTGCGTCGGCCGGCTCACCCCGGAACTGCTCGGGCGTCATGTACCGAGGCGTTCCCAGTACCGTACCGGTGCGGGTGAGCATGTCTTGGGTTGTGGATTCGTCGATCGGTTTAGCGAGGCCGAAGTCCAAGACCCGGACCCGACCATCGTCGCCGACGATGACGTTCTCCGGTTTGAAGTCACGGTGGACCAAGCCAACAGCGTGTGCCGCCGCGAGGCCCTCGCCGGCTTGGCGGAGGATAGCCAGGGTGTCGCCTATCGACCGCGCGTCTTCGAGCCAGTGTCGCAGCGTGCTGCCCGGAACGTATTCCATCGCGACGAAGACCGCGCCCTCGTAGACCCCGACGTCGAACACGGTGACGACGTTGGGGTGGCTAAGCTTCGCCATGCTCCGGGCTTCGCGCTGAAGGCGTTCGGTTCCCGTGTCGGTTGCGATATCGGAGCGGAGTAACTTGAGGGCGACCGTCCGGTCTAGTGACTCGTCGTATGCCCGGTACACCAGGCCCATGCCGCCCGCACCGATCTGATCGACGAGGCGATAGCGGTCGATTTGCACGGGGGGCCCGGCTCCTTCTCCAAACAGCCGATCGCGGACAGAGGCGTGAAGATGTTGCTCTGGCACGCTCCGGGATCCGGCGAGCCCAACCGTGGGCTCGTACGGGAGCGAGCTGGACGCGGACGCTTCGTCAGCAGCGACCGCACCTGTTTGCGCGTACGGGTCCGTCGATGCAGGCGGGAGCGCGGCGAGTGGCGCGGGTGCTCCGAGGACTGGGTTGACCGTGGCCTGCGGGGCCGTGGATGTTCGTGGCATGCCGCCGGGCGGCTGCGTACCTCCGCCCATCGCTGGGCCTCCCATTGGGGCTGGCCCAAGCGCGGGCTGGCCGGATCTCCCACCGACCAGCGGGAGTTTTCCCTCGCGGTAGAGCGCCTGCGCAGCCGGAAACGCTCGCGCACCGTGGATGACGATCGCAATCCCCCAAAAAAGGAAAACCGGGGGCGCGAAACCCACGAGCACGTTGACCGCCAGGAAAATGAGCGTGTGAATGCCGAACCCACGCACGACTTTGAGGCGCGCGTGATCCTGGGCCGAGCCTTGGAACGCAACCTCTTCGGAGTACAGGTGCGCGGCGTGAAGCGGGTACCACTGCGACGCGTCCGCCCGCCGTGCGAGTTCGAGGCCCGAGAGTTTGCCCTTCCGCAGTGCCGTGCGAAGCTGCAGCTCGGACATCCGGCGGAGCTTCCCGTCCTTCTGGATGTACCACTCGTGCACGCGCGCGAGATGGTAGCGCGCCACGGCTCACCGCGTATTGCTTCTGCCAGGCCCGGGGAGGTCTATTCGACCGTGACCGACTTCGCCAGGTTCCGCGGCTGATCCACGTCGGTGCCTTTGAGAACAGCGACGTGATAGGCGAGCAATTGCAGGGGAATGGACGCTACGATCGGCTGGAACAGCGGGTCCACGTCCGGGACAAGAATCACGTCATCGGCAATGTCGGCGATTCGGTTGTCGCCAACTGTCGCGACCGCGATGATCTTGGCGCCGCGAGCCCGTGATTCTTCGAGGTTCCCGATGATCTTTTCGTAGCTGGGCCCCTTGAGTGCGACCCCGACGACCGGCATGTTCTCGTCGATGAGCGCGATGGGCCCGTGCTTCATCTCGCCCGCGGCGTAGCCCTCGGCATGCACGTAGGAGATCTCCTTGAGCTTGAGCGCACCTTCGAGAGCCACCGGAAAGCCCAGGCCGCGCCCAAGGTACAGGTAGTCCCGCGCGTGCATGTAGCGGCGAGCGATGGTCTGCATCGCGGAGAGTTGGCCGAGAAGATGGTCCAGTGCCGCCGGGACCGCGCTGACCGCCTCCAGTAGCTCGACTATTCGCTCGTCGCTCAGGGCGCCTGTCCTCTTGCCGAGGTAGATCGTCAGGAGTGACAGCACGGTGAGTTGGGTAGTGAATGCCTTGGTCGAGGCGACACTGATCTCCGGGCCCGCGTGGGTATAGAGGACCTCGTCCGCGGCGCGGGCGATGGACGAACCCACCACATTGCAGATCGCCAACGTACGTGCGCCCAATCGCTTGGCTTCGCGCAGCGCAGCCAGCGTGTCGGCGGTCTCACCCGACTGCGAGATCACGATGACGAGGTCGGTGTCCCGGACGATCGGGTTGCGGTAGCGAAACTCACTCGCCGTATCAACCTCGACCGGTACACGGGCCAAGCCCTCGATCATATATTTCCCCGCCAACCCCGCGTGCCAAGAGGTGCCGCAGGCCACGATCGTAATTCGGGTGAACTTAGCGACGTCGATGTCCAGGCCGTCGAGGTTTACATCCGCCCGCTGCAGCTCCAGTCGCCCCGCCAGGGTGTCGCCAATCACCTGCGGCTGTTCGTGGATCTCCTTGAGCATGAAGTGACGGTAGCCCTGCCGTTCGGCGGCGAGCGGACTCCAGTCCACGTGTCGCGAGCCGCGGTCGACACGGTTGTCGTCGGCGTCAAAGACCTCAACGCTGTCGGGGCGCACCAGGGCTGTGTCGCCGTCTTCGAGATCGACGACGGTGCGGGTGTGCTCGAGCATGGCCGCGACGTCGGAGCCGATAAAGTTCTCCGAGACGGACTCGTCTTCGCCAAGCCCGATGAGCAACGGTGCATGGCGGCGGGCGGCCACGATCTCGGTCGGATGATCGTCGTGCATCACGCAGATGGCCCATGTGCCGCGCACACTACGAAGCGCCTGCGAGACCGCGGCCCGAAAGTCATCGGGCGCCTTGGCGTGCTCGTCCGCAATGAGATGTACGAATATCTCGCTGTCGGTGTCGCTCTTGAACGTGTGGCCGGCCTGACGGAGTTGGTCACGCAACTCGAGGTGGTTCTCGATGATCCCGTTGTGGATCACGCTCACCTTGCGGTCGCGATGCGGGTGCGCATTTTGCTCCGACGGTGCGCCATGGGTCGCCCATCGGGTGTGGCCGATGCCCACGCTACCCGCCAGCGGTTTGGCCGCCAACGCGTCGGCGAGATTCTGGAGCTTGCCTTCGCAACGAACGATCTCAGTGTTCGCGCCGTCACGCACCGCAACGCCAGCGGAGTCATAGCCGCGATACTCTAGGCGTCGCAGCCCAGCCAGCAACAAGGGCGCCGCATCACGGTGCCCGGTGTACCCGACGATCCCGCACATTGACCCTGTATACCGCAGGTGGCCGCCAACGTGGCGAACGGCGGGGCGGTCAGGCTGCCCGGGTGTCACGTGGCATCACTGATGCGGTCCCCGCTGGGCGCAGACCGGTTGTCGCAGGCTCTGCTAGCGTTGTTGGGTGGATCAGTTTTGCCGCACAGAATCTTTAGACGCTGGGGAGCCGGTCGCAGGCTCGGCGGCTGGTCAGACCGATGTGTGGCTTGCGCTGGAGTACGACGCCCCGTGGGGCCCCAAGGCTGTCGCGGACGCGCGACTGCCCGACGCCGTGACCAGCCATCTGCTCGCCGTGCCGAGCTTGGTCCCTGGCGCGCGGGTGCAGCTGATTCGGCGTGCGTCGAAGCTCGAGGCTCGCGAGAGCATCACCTTGTTCGTCGGCGTCTCTTCGTTGGTTCGACCGGCGATGGTGCGATTTGAGCTACCGAGTTACGAAGCGCTGCTCGAGCTCAATCTGCCGCAGATCGTCGTGGCGCTGCGGTCCGGTGTCGCGGTTCAAGGCGCGACGCCGCTCGACAAGCCGCTCGTGCTGGTGTGCACCAACGGCAAACGCGATCGCTGCTGCGCGAAGTGGGGACTGCCGATCTATGCAGATCTGGCTGACCGCGATGAGGTGGAGTGTTGGCAGACAACGCACCTCGGGGGACACCGCTTCGCACCGACGCTGCTAACCCTGCCCGATGGGCTGTGTTACGGCCGGCTGGGTTGCGAGGACCTCGACGGGCTCGTGGCGGCGATGACGGCGGGCGAGGTGTTTGATCCGGGTCGCACGTTGAGGGGCCGGACATGCCTGTCGGGTGCCGGGCAGGCGGCAGAGGTGGCTTGGCGGGTGGAGACCGGCGAGTTCAAGGTCGCCGCGTTGCAGACCGTCCAAGAGGTGCCTCAGGAAGCTGGCGTGCTGGTGACGCTCGGTGAGGCGTCGGGCACGACGTACACCGTGACGGTGGAGAAACGCACGCTGGAAGCGGTGGCGCATCCCAGCTGCGCCAAGGCGGCGGGCCCGGTCTCGGGACGGTTTGCCTCTGAAGTCGGACTCAGCCGCTAGCCGCGGCCGCGAGTGAATCGGTACTCGAGCGGGTCGACGAAGCTGGGTCGTACCTTGAAACGAAGGCTCTTGATGCGGCCCCGCTTCACATCGAACGTCACCTCGCTCACCCCGAACACGGCGTCCTTCCAGGCACAGGAAAAGACGTCGTCACGTAGCGGTGACAGCTCGCACATCAGCCCGCCGTGACCGGCCAAGTCGAGCGAAAGCTTGCCGTCGAGGTTCGTCACGATGACCGGTCCCAGCAGCGGATTTGAGAATCGCCCCGCGTACGTCTTGGCCGGTCGAGCCAGCGACACGCCAACGCCATTCGCGTCTTTGTCGACTTTGTCCTCGCTCGCTGCGGCTTGACGGGGCGCGATGGCGGCCGCCACCAGTGCGTTTGTGTCCTCCCCGACAATGCGGGCGAGCACGACTTGGGCGATTTGCGATGCGGCCCCACTCTCGCTGTTGGTCAGCACGACGACACCCAAGTCGTCCTCGGGAGAGAGCAAGACGCGCGAGGTCATGCCAGGCAGGCCGCCACCGTGGGTCACGACAAATCGGCCGAAATGGTCCAGAAGCACCCAGCCAAGGCCGTAGGCCGCGAAATAGCCGGTCGTGGGTCCATGCCTGGGCACGCGTCGGCGGATCGGCGTGTGCTGAACCCGGGACTCGGCGATGGCCTCTTTGGGCACGACCCGTGTTCCGTCTAGCGTCCCTTGGGCGAGCTGCATCCGCACCCATTTGGACATGTCGTTGACGCTAGAGTTGAGCGCCGCTGCGGCCCCGACCGCATCGACGTCGAGGTAGGGGACTTTGGCCTGGCCGTCCGGAGTCGCCGCGTGTGCAGTCGCAACGTTGTCCTGCTCGGCGAGTCCGCGGACGGTCGTCGAGGTTCGTTTCATGCCCAAGGGGTCGAGCAGTCTGCTCTGTACGAAGGCGTCCCAGGTTTGCCCCGAGACGGACGCGATCACCTCGCCGGCCACCATGAACATGAGGTTGGTGTAGCCGTAGGCTTCGCGGAAGTCATGGGCCGGAGGGACGTGGCGCAGGCGCTGCATCAGCGTCGCGGTGTCGATCTTCAGCACCTTGGCGATCCTGTCGATCCGATCACCATAGGCGCCGTTGACGATCACCAATAACTTACCGTCCGAGGGAACCGTTGAACCTATGACCGACTCAAGGCCGAAAGTTCCGCT
>JAESSZ010001016.1 GCA_016763875.1 Nannocystaceae bacterium | reverse complement strand
GCCGGATCGCCGATGTCGTGCGACACGCTCTTCCATCGCAGGTGATGACAGCGGGGCGTCACGTCCCTGCCGTCTCGTGGGCGCGCTCCAGCGCCTCTAGCACCGTCGCGGGCAGTAGATCGACCTTGTAGCCGGTCATGGGGAGTGGGCTCGCACCGTCGGCGACGTTGCGGGCGGCCGCTTCGTAGACCGACTGCTTGGCGAGCTTTCCGACCAGTGCTGCTTCGACGGCGGCGCGGCGCAAGGGCACTGGCGCGACACCGCCCACGGCGATGGCCGCAGAGGTTATCCGCCCGTCGTCATCGACGATGATGCGTGCCAACGCTTCGACCAGGGGCCACTCGGCGCGGACTCGGGATGTCGCGCGGAAGTAGGCCGAACGCTCGCCAGCTTCGGGCGGAGGCAGCGTGATGGCGGTGACGATGGCACCGGACTCGAGCGTGTTCTCGCGTCGTGGGTCGGCACCATCACCCAGCAGCGCCTCGACGCTTCGGCTCGCGGCGCCCGTGATCGACACCTGCGCGTCGTAGGTCATTAGCGCCATGCCCAACGTTGATGGATGCACGGCGACGCACGGGCCGAGGTCGAAACATGCGTGATACAAGTGATCGCCGCCGCGGGCCAGGCAGCGCTCGCCGCCGCTCTTGAGGCATTGGGCGTCGGGGCTGCGGTAGTACCAACACCGAGAGCGTTGCAGCAGGCTTCCGCCCAGCGTGGCGACGGCGCGAATCTGAGGGGTGGCCAGTTCACCCGCGGCCGCAGCGAAACCCCGATATCCGGCGCGGATTTTCTCGTCTGCCGCGAGCTTCGCGAGCGTCACCCGGGCGCCGATTTTGGCACCGCCTGCGTTCCATTCGATGCGATCAAGGTCGGCGACATCCCGCAGATCGATCAACGGCCCGTCCGCCAGTCCCAGGTGACGACGCTCGGTGAGGTCGGTGCTGCCCGCACGGACGACGCCGTCTTTGATCGCGGCTTTGTCCGCGGACTTCGGGAATTGAATCATCGGCCCAGTCCTTTCAGTACCCGGTCGGGACGTAGCGGTAAGTCGCGTACTCGCCATCCGGTCGCGTTGTGCACCGCGTTTGCAATGGCGGCCGGTGGCGCCAGCGTGACGATCTCTCCGATACCAAGCGACCGCCCGCGGATCTTGTCGTAGCCCTGCTCGTCGAAGTGGGTGTGGATCGGGCCCAGGTCGCCGATGCCCATGATGCGGTAGTCCTCAAGCCCACCGGTGAGTAGGTAGCCATTGGTGGGGTCCAAGCGGCGTTCTTCGTACAGGGCGTAGCTGATCGCCTGAATCACGCCACCGGTTGCCTGGCTGCGCGCTAGTTCCGGAGACACGATACGGCCCGCGGTGTAGCCCGCCCAGGTTTCGAGCACGCGCACACGACCCAACCGTGTGTCGACTTCGACCTGGATCATCACCACCGAGGTCGACACCGCGCGTTGTGTCGCCAGCCCTTGCAGCGGCGGCAGGAAGTAGCCGCCCTCGTCCCGCTTTCGTCGGCCGGTGACGGTGATGGGGTCGGCGTCCTGGATGACCTCGGCCCAGGGAGTGACGCCCGCCTCGTGCGCGACCCCGGACTCCCCGACACGCGCTCGCCTCAGGCCCAACGATCGCGCCGCGACGTACATCAGCTTTTCCTTGAGCTGCTCGCACGCGTGGATGCACGGCGGCACGATGGAGCCAGTCGAGCGACTCCCTCCCGACATCGGACCGTGGGGAAGGCGACTGTCCCCGATCTGCACGTCGATGTCCGACGGCGACAACCCGAGTTCTCGCGCAATGGTATTGGCGAGCACCGTGCGCGTGCCATTGCCCATGTCTTGGGTTGCCTGTCGCACGACGATGCCGTCACGGCCCGCGGTCAGCTGGATCTGCGACTTGGGTTCGGTGAACGCAAACCAGGCCGCCGCCGACACGCCAACGCCCCTTTGGTAGCGGCCACCGTCCGAGCCCGCGGCACTGCGTTCGGTCCAGGGCTGCAGCTCTTGCGCCCAGTCGTACAGCCGCCCGCGGTCCTCGTTGGGGTCCCATCTTCGGCGCAAATCAATGGGGTCTTCGTCCCGCTTGTGCGCGATCTCGTCGACAGCCTGTTCGAGGGCAAAGAATGCTTGGGGCCCACCCGGTCCGCGAAACGGTTTGCCCGGCGGCGCGTGCGTGGTCACATCGTAGTCGAGCAACGCACGCGGGGCTTTGGGGTAGATCAGCCGCATCATGATGCCGACGGCATGACCGACGGCGACACCTGCGTCGGAGTAGATCTCCGCGCGCAGGCCGGTCATGTCCCCGTCTTTGTCGGCCGCGAGTGTGAGCGCTATTTCAGTCGCGGGACGGTGGCCACCGATCATGATGTCAGCACGGCGGTCGAGCACGTATCGCACGGGGCGCTGGGTCACCCGTGCAAGCTCGATCGCGATGAGGGCTTCGGTGGTCAACGTAGCCTTGGAGCCGAAACCCCCACCAACGAACTCCGCGATAACCCGGACGTTGGCGCGCTTGAGCTCGAAGTGCTCGGCAATGTCCTTGGCCATCGCCGTGACGGCCTGCGTCGAGAGATACACGGTGAGCTGCTCGCCCTCCCAGTGCGCGACTGCGGCGTGGGGCTCGAGACACGTGTGGCATTGCACCTGCGTCGTGAAGTCCGCGGTCGCCGTGACTCCCCCGTGCTCTGCTTTGTCCAAGGCGCGTTTGGCCCCGCCCGCTCGCTTCGAGAACAGCTTTAGGGGACCACGCACGTTGCCCGACCATGGCTCGGGGATCAGCGGTCCTTCCGTTGCGTTCGGAGGATCTTTACGGTCCTTGCGAGAGCGGTACACCAGTGGCGCGCCACTTGTTCGGGCAGCCTCGATCCCGATCGCGGCCGGTCGGACGTCGTAGTCCACTTCGATGAGCTTGAGCGCCTGGATGGCGGTGTGTTCGTCCTGGGCAGCGATCGCGACGATCTCCTGGCCCGCAAAACGAATGCGGCGTTTTCCGGCGAGCACGTCCACGATGCCGTGCACCCCGGGCAACGCGAGGGCCCGTGTCCAGTCCAGGCGAGTGATCTCAGCGTGTGCCACCGGTGCGTGCAATGCCTTGGCGGTCAGCTGACCCGGCAGTCGCACGTCGACGGTGTATCGGGCCTCGCCTTTCACTTTGGGCTCGGCGTCGCGACGCGGCGGGGGCCCCACGGGCGCGTCGAACTCACCTGCGCAGGCCTTTTGTACAGCGGCGTAGATCTGCTCGTACGCCCCGCACCGGCAAAGATGCCCGGCCAACGCGGCAGCGACGTCATCGCGCGTAGGGGTGGCTGTCCCGTGCTCACTGCGCCAGGTCTTGAGAAACGCGGCCGCTTCGACGACGAACCCTGGAGTACAGAACCCACACTGCAGTGCGTCCTGTGCCATGAAGGCGCGTTGCATCGCGTGCAAGGTGCCGCCGACAGCCAAGCCCTCGATGGTCGTGACGGTACGACCATGGAGCGAGGTGGCGGGAAGCAAACACGTCGCGACCGGGGTGCCGTCCAGCTGCATCGTGCACGCGCCGCAGGCACCGTGTCCGCAGCCGAGCTTGCTACCGGTGAGCTGCAGGTCTTCGCGGACGACCTGCAGGGCCGAGGCATCGGGGTGGACATGGAACGCACGGACCTTGCCGTTGACCGTGGTCGAGACCTCCACGGTTTGTGCGGGCGGCAGCGCCGAGCCAGCCGCGCCGCGCTCGGTGGGCAGGCCGGGATTGTGGGCACACCCGGTTTGGTTTC
>JAESSZ010001015.1 GCA_016763875.1 Nannocystaceae bacterium | reverse complement strand
TTTCGGGCAAGCCGTGCTCCCGGCCAACGTCACAATCGTGCTTGACCGCTCGGGCTCGATGAAAGGGTCGCGCATGAACACGGCGTTGACGGCCGCGCGCGGGATGGTGACGCGCCTTCGGGATAGGGACACGGTAAGCGTCGTGGCCTACGCCCAGGACGCCGAGCTGGTCGTTGCCCCAACAACACTGACCCCGTCGTCACGAGCGGCGGTACTGCGCGCGCTGTCAACGATCAGCGCACGCGGCAATACGTGCATCTCGTGCGGCCTTGAACAAGCGCTCGCGCTGGCACCACGCGGCGACGGAGCCGTGCACCGCATTGTGTTGCTGAGCGACGGCAAGGCCAACCGCGGCGGCCGAACGCTCGCAGATTTCGCCGGCATCGCGCAGCAGGCCCGTCGGTCGCAGACCGCAGTCACGTCGATAGGGGTTGGCGTGGACTACGACCAGCGGCTGCTGGCCTCCCTCTCTCGAGGGACCAACGGCGCACACCACTTTGTCGAGCGACTGTCCCAGCTCGCGCCTATCTTCGAGCAAGAACTTCAGGCCCTCGCGCAGTCCGTAGCCGCATCTACGACGGTCGAGGTGCAACTCGCCCCTGGTGTGGAGCTGCTCGAGGTTGTGGACCGCGCAAGTTCGCGGGATGGTCAGCGTCTGATCGTTCCCTTCGGTTCCTTCTCAGCGGGCGAAGACAAAACCCTGCTGATGCGGGTACGTCTGCCACCACGCGAGCACGGGGTGCAGGCGGTCGGCGACATTGCGCTGCGCTACACCGACGCGAGTACCGGCCGCCGCGAGCGCGCAGACGCGACGCTTGAGGTCACTGTCGGCGACACCAAGAGTGAACTGGTCCCCACCGTCGTGGCTCGAATCGCGCAGTCTGAAACCGTGCGCGACATCGGAGCTATCAACGCCCTCATCGACGCGGGCCGCGACGACGCCGCGAGTAATGCGATCAAGCGCAGCCGGAAACGGATCCGCAAGCGTCGCGACGAGTCATTGGCCCGCGGGCTGAAACCCGGTAGCGCGGCCGCGGACAGCTTTGCGTTTCAAGACGCGGCACTCGGCAAGGCCGGGCTCAACGTGGAACAGGCCCGCGAGGCGCAAGTTCAGGGCGACCGCGACGCACCGGCGACGCGGAAGGCTGCGAGTAAGCGCAGCGAGGCGCTCGCCTCGCCCTTCGACTAGCGGGGTCGACTCACCCCCCTGCGTCCCTAAGATGCCGCGCGAACGAAAAGTCCGCCCGCGGCCCCCCCTCCCCCAACACAAGTTCCGCAACAAGCCGACCAACCGCGGGCGCAAACTTAAACCCGTGACCCGAGAACCCTCCAGCGATCACGACCCGGGGATCATCCGGCAGCCGGTCGATCAGAAAATCCCAGCTCGGGGTCGAGGTGTACATGCACACCGTGTGATGCGCCCAGGGCCCGACCGCGGCGGGCAAGTGCGCCGCAAGGATCTCCGCGAGTGAGGCCAGCTCCTTGGCCCCCGCGTCACGGTCGACACGATCAGGATCGACGGGCTGGCTAAGAACCCCCGCCTCCTCGGCAAGAAAGTTCGTATGGCACGCGAGCTTGACCCCAGTGACGCCCTCGTCCGACAACGGGAAGCCGTAGAAGAACCCGTGCGGAAGAAACGCGGCCCACACGGGCAGGCGTCTCAGCGCTTCGTCGCGACCTCCTTGGGGCTTGGACCACGCCAGGACTCGGCGCAAGCGCACCAACCCTTGGCGCAATCGCGGCGGCAGCAGTGACGGCAACCAAGGCCCCGCAGTCACGACGATACGGTCGGCCCAAAGTTGTCTGCCATCGTCGAGCACCACGCCGACGCGCTTACCCGTTTGCGCGACACGCTGCACGGCCACGCCCTCCAAAACCGAGACACCACAACGCTCGGCCTCGCTGCGGAACGCCTCCATACACTGCCGGACCCGCAGGTAACCCCCCGAAGGCGTGAAGCATGAGATCCAGTCATCGGGCATCGTAAACGGCCACCGACGACGCGTCGTCGCAGCATCGGTGACCTCGTAGTCGAGCTGCATCCTCTCGCAAACAGAGATCGCGTCGATGAGCTCGGGATGCTCGGGCGCCCCAAACTCGAGCAGGCCGGTCTGAACCAACAACGTCTGTTTCGCCCGACGACCCAGCGCAAGCCACTCGGTTTCGGACTCTTGGATCAAGGGCACGTAGTCCGATCCCTCGTGGTAGGCCTGCCGGATCACGCGAGTGAAGCCCCCGTGGCTCGACAGCGCGTTGACCACTTCAAAACGTTCCACCACGGTCACCGAGGCGCCGCGTTTCGCCAGCGCCCACGCGCTCGCAAGCCCCATAGGACCGCCCCCGACGACGATCACCGACTGCGCCGCAGTGCCCACAACCGCGATACTCGCCACGCGCGGCCGCAGGCGCAAGCACCCGCGTTGTGCAGTCGCATCACGGTGACTGTTAGGCTGCGCATCGTGCGGATCGTCATCGCTGGTTTCCTGCTCGCGTCGAATGGGTTTCAGTGCGGGCCCCAACCGCAGACAACCCCACCTCCGCGGCCTCCCGTAGCTGCGCCCAAAAAGGCGACGCCTCCCGCCCGCCCCCGCGCGACAAATCCGATCGTCAAGGTCGCCTCGCAGTCGTTCCATACTTGTGCGACCCGAGAGTCGGGCGACGTGCTGTGCTGGGGGCGCAATACCTACGGCCAGCTGGGCAATGGCACACGCGTGCACAGTGGCAACATGGTCGCGGTCGCCGGTCTTTCCGACGCGGTGCAGGTTGTTACCGGACGGGACTTCTCGTGTGCACTACGCACCAGCGGCTCGGTCGCCTGCTGGGGGAACAACGAAGACGGTCAACTCGGGGACGGCCGCGGCGCAAAAATCGGCGCCAAGAGTTCCCGACCGGTCAAAGTCGCAAGACTCGGCCAGGTTCGCCAACTCGTCAGCGGCGACTGGCACGTGTGCGCCCTCGAAACATCGGGCGCCGTGCAGTGTTGGGGCAACGGCGAAAACGGGCAGATCGGGAGCGACGCCAGCCGCGCGTTCTCGACGCCACGGCGGATCGAACAGCTCGGCAAGACCAAGCAGCTGGCGTCGGGGGCCAACCACATCTGCGCGCGACAGCAGGACGGGCGCGTCAAGTGCTGGGGTCGAAACACAGAGGGCCAGCTCGGCGACGGGAAGTCGGGGTCCAAGATAAAGCCGGTGTTCGTCTCGGGCATCTCAGGCGCCACCGCGATATGGTCGGGACATACGTTTACGTGCGCGGCGATCGAAGGCGCTACGCTGCGTTGTTGGGGTGATAACAAGAAGGCCCAGCTGGGCCCCAAGGCTGGCCGCGAGCCCAAGTGGAACGCACCGATTCCCTTCCCGGGACTGGCGGGGGTCGTGGAGATCGTCGGTGGTGTCGCACACGCGTGCGCGCGACTGGGCTCGGGCCGCGTGGTGTGTTGGGGCAGCAACGAGGGCGGGCGGGCGCTCGGAAAGGGCGCCGGAATCATCGGTAAACCCGCAGCAGTGCGAGGCGTTTCCGACGCGGTTTCGCTGACCGCAGGGGCCGGTCATACATGTGCGGTTTCGCGGGCGGGCAAGCTGTCGTGTTGGGGCGAATCGGTCGACGACGCAGTTGGCC